>JAJRTT010000306.1 GCA_024278155.1 Bacteroidota bacterium
AGCCCTACAACACTTCGCCATGGAATTATCCGGGAACTGAAAGCGTAGGCTCAATCCCCAATGCCAATATAGTTGACTGGGTTTTGGTCGAACTGCGCGATGCCGCAAGTGCAGGGACAGCGACATCTGCAACAACAATTGCAACACAAGCCGCATTTCTATTGAACGATGGTTCGGTTGTGGGCCTTGACGGCTCTTCGGTATTGCAATTTCCCTCTGCTTCTTTTTCACAAAACCTTTATGCAGTGGTTTGGCACAGAAACCATCTCGGTATTATCTCCGCAAACGGACTGACAGAATCGGGCGGGAACTTTACTTATGACTTTTCTACCGCAATAACACAGGTTTATAACGGAGGTGCGGGATATAAGGAAATAGCGGCCAATGTTTACGGTATGGTTGGTGGGGATGCAAATGGCGATGGAACAATAGATGCTGCCGACATAACCACCTGGGAAACAGGTGCAGGAACAAACGGATATGTACCGACCGACTTCAATTTGGATATTGAGGTGGACAATCAGGATAAAAACGATATTTGGCTCATTAACTCCGGAGACGAATGCCAGGTGACGCTGTAGCTTATTCGTCTGGCAAAACTGCCTGTGCGCTTTCCCGTGCGTAGTGGTCTGACGATTGCCACTGCCCTGTGGACAGTCCCTGCAGTAGTATGACAAATAATAAAACATACATACTTACCAACGAAATCAGTCCGGTAAAATATGCCTGCCCGGTGCAGGCGGGCAAATTTGATTTCCGTCAGTATAAATCGCCTTCAAACTTTGGTGGGTGTTTTCTGTATAATCAAAAGTGGAGTGCATAGCAGAATGTTTTGAAGTAAAAACGAACAGGCAATGCAGAAATATATGTATTATTGCATGCACTTGAATTCAGCAAACCATGGGATTCAGGACCTGATAATCAAGGAAAAAAAAGCAAACGATAAATGAACTTAAAACCAAACAGACCAGAACCCATTGTCTCCGAAATAGATGTCGTACCTTTTCACCGGAAGGTAAACCCACAAGTTGCCATTGAAGCGCTTTTGGACGGGGATTATGTCCTGATCGTGGATTATTACGGCAGTGGCCTTCGTCTGTTGCGCGAACTGAAGCGGTTTGTAAAACAGGAATATCCCGACAAATCATTTCGGGGCCAAAGGGATTTCCGTTCGGTTTACCATGAATTGTCGAACCGGGTATTGCTGGATGTTTCTGATAATGTTTTAACGGTGAAAAAAGCCCCGGAAATCGGGTGGCTGAAAAAACTGTACCCTGACATTAGCGATTTTGCATTGCCGTTCCCCAAGGTCCAGGGGCTGAACAGTGCATGGCAATGGTATGTAAAGGGGATATTTATCCCGGTGCTGAAAAGGGAAATCCATCCCTGGTACGGGACTTATTTCCCCACCCGTTTTGAACATCTGGAATTATTTGAAAAATGGATCGGGAAATATATTGGCGGGAAGAAATCTGCCATTGATATTGGGATTGGCAGCGGGATACTTTCATTTCAGATGTTGCGGCATGGATTTGAAAAAGTATGTGGAACCGACACGAACCCAAATTCCATCATCGGGCTTCATGAAGCGATTGGGAAAAACAAGGATTATTCAAATCTGGATTTGATCCATGGCAACCTGTTTGCCAATTGCAATGTTCAAAGTGAACTGATTGTTTTCAACCCTCCCTGGTTGCCCGCCAAACAAGAGGTAGAAGGTTTGGACGAAGCAATTTATTATGGCCCGGATTTGTTCCCCGGGTTTTTTAGCCAAGCAAAGAAATACCTGAAACCGGAAGGGAAACTTGTTTTGTTGTTTTCAAACCTGGCGCATATAACAAACTTCAGCCGGAGCCATCCCATAAAAAAAGAGATTGCCGAAGGGGGAAGGTTCACAAAGGAATTATTGTTAAAGAAATCGGTCAAGCAAGCCTCAAAAAAAACCAAAAGGGATCAAAACTGGCGTTCTGCTGAAATCGTGGAATTATGGGTTTTGGTTCATGCTTAGTCCGATATCCATGTTTCAAACTTTTGACCGTAAAGGAGGGAGCTAAACAGAAAGGCGATAATGATAAATGTTTTTTTCATAATTCGTTTTATTTGAACGTACCCTAAAGTTTTAAACCGTGCGGGACAGCGATGGTTTGCCCTGTTCCCCTATCTCCACCAATCAAAATTGTCAGAAATGATGATTTCGTTCTTTTGGATATGATGCGTTGTCTTCATTGGGATCGTCCGAAACCCCAGGTTGTATTTATTTGCCAATGCCCGAATTTCTTCCGTGTCGTCATAAGTCATCATAAACTTACCCTTTAGTTGGGCCGTTAATTCAAAAAGTTCATTATGGTCAATTTCAAAATGTGTATAGAGCCTTCTTCCGGCAACTGTGTACGGTGGGTCAATGAAGAAGTAGCAATCGGTATTGTTTTTGAGTTTTCCCATTTCTTCAAAAGCATCCCCTTTTACAAATTCCAGTTTCTTTTTTATAGCTTGAAAACATATACAAGATTGGTAATAACAAAAAGGGTCAATACCTTTTTTCCTGTGAGGTTCCGGTTAATTATATCTTTTATTCTTATTATCATCTTTTAAGAAGTTAAATGTTTAGGTAAAAGATATAAGAATATCAATTTATCCCTGAAAACTTACTTCTTCTTCCTGTTTTTGATTTTATCGCCCCTCGTTTTTGGTTTTTTGTACGATTTCATTTTAAATTTATAGGAACCTCCCTGGTTGACTTTTTTGTTTTTCTCTTTCTTTTCGTGAAAGGCAGCTCCCCTTACCACAGGTTTGGTGTTCCTGTTGAAACTGACAGCAATCTTTGTTTGTTCTTCGGGAATCGATTGATTGGAAAATACAACCCCTTCCGGAAAATCCATCACCGGGATTTCATAGTCCATCAGTTTTTCGATGGCTTGTTTTGCTTCTTGCTCTTTTTCGGTAAAAAACAGTATGGTTTTTCCTTCTTCTTTTGCGCGTCCTGTCCTCCCGATACGGTGCATATAGTTTTCAGGGTAAGCCGGCGTATCGAAATTGATGACATGGCTGATTTTGTCCAGGTCCAAGCCCCGCGCCATTACATCGGTAGCAATCAATATCCTGTGTTTGCCTTCATCAAAATGTTCGATGGAGCGAATCCTGTAATTTTGGGATTTGTTGGAGTGGATAATGGAAATGTCAGAAAAATACTCTTCCTCAAGGGCCTCAAATAAGCGATCGGCGTTTTTTTTGTGGGAAACAAATACCAGCACCTTTGTAAAAACAGCTTTATCGTTGATCAGGTACTTCAACAGGTTTACTTTCGTATAAAAGTTTTTTACGGGATAGCATTGCTGGGCGATATTGTCGAGGGGAGTGCCGCTCACGGCTATGGAAATTTTTGCTGGTGCAATAAAAAAACCATCGATCAGTTCATCCACCTCTTCGGTCATTGTGGCCGAAAACATGATGTTTTGCCTCCGTTCGCGCAAGAGGTCAAAAATATTGGTCAACTGCCTCAGAAAACCAAGGTCGAGCATCACGTCCACTTCGTCTATCACCAGCTTGTTCACATCCTTTAGTTTCAGGACACCACTAACGGCCAAATCGTACAAACGCCCCGGGGTGGCGACCAATATGTCACAGCCTTCGGCAACGGCCAGCTTTTGTGGGTTGATGTTTATGCCGCCATAAACGCCCAAGACCCTTACGTTCACATATTTCGCAAAGCTCTCGATCATCTCCGCCATTTGCATTGCCAATTCGCGGGTGGGGACCAAAACCAAAATCCGGGGAGTAGTTTGTTTCGAGAACTTCAAGCCTTGCAGGAGCGGGAGCATGTAAGCAAGGGTTTTCCCCGTTCCTGTCTGTGCAATTCCCACCAAGTCTTTTCCCGAAAGGATAACCGGAAAAGTCGCTTCCTGTATAGGGGTCGGTTTTTCAAAACCCAGATCCTCAATCGCATTTCGCAAGGGCCTCGAAAGCCTGAAATCATCGAACGTATTCATCAACAAGTATTTTTTGCAAAAGTATGCTTATTATGCCAACTTGAATAAATCAGAAAAGACAAAGCACAAATGTCGAAATCCAAAAAGCAAGGCTCAAATATAAAAATCACACTCTATGAACGAAGGGGCACAAAGCTTTTTGAAAAAAATGGCGAAAACATAAGTTGCTGTATCATTGATGCAGGCTACAATCCAGGCTGATTCTTTGTAAACACCTCCAGCCATTCCCCGGCATGGGCCATCATATCCGAGAAACTTTTGATGGGATGGCGCAGGAAATATTTTGGGTTGGGCATGGCCTCTATCATTAATGGCAATGCGGCAAAGGAAAGGCCAAGGGCAAGATAGATGTTTTGGAAACCCTTTCCGATCAAAAAATCCTTAATGACCGGGTTGCGCAATTCCACACTAAAAGAGGAAAAAGCAATGACCACAAAAATGGCACGGATCGTCATCCCAAACCCCATCAAAAAACCCTCTAACGTAAATAACGTCCCCGAGGAATAAAACCCGGAAGAAAATATCCCGGAAAATAGGGTCAGCACTAAAAGCTGTGCCCAGAATATTGGTTTCCAAAGCCGGCGCAAGGAACGTTTATACCAATAAATACCCAAACCTGAATACACAGCCACAAACAAGGTGGCATATTGCAAAGGGAGATAATTGATAAGTACAAGGCCAGCGGGGATAATCATAAATTGCAGGTAAAACAACAAAATGTTGAACCTTTGTCCTTTGTTCACCACAAGGATGTTATTGGTTTCCACGTCCGGCAATTTATAACCTTGCTGGCCGACTTTCGGTTTTCCCGATCCCTTTCCAATGTGTTTCCCCAAAAAAGCAGCAGCAATACCAATTACAACATAGAAAGCCAATAGGATAAGAATCAACAACCATGGACTTGCGTTTTCCATCCTTATTTGTTTGGCGGCAAAATAAAATATGTTTTTGTAAAGCTCCACCAAATCTTTCCAATACAGCAACAGCAAACTGAAAATCTTGTGCAGGAAAGCACTGGACACGCTCAATGCCCCGGCAATGGAAAGTGAAAAGAGGTTGCTCCCGAACATCCGGATAAAAAACTCAATGATCAAGGCTTCCGATAAAATACCGATCATGGGGCCAAGGATAACGGCACTGGGCGAAATGGATTTCATTAAGGCAGTAATAAGGCCCGCCCGCCAGATCAAGCCTTTTTCGGGCCACATATGGTAAAAGGCAATCAACAAAACTGTGCCATTGGCAGCCAGGATGGAACCGGAGAACGGGATACGCAGGTTATGGAAAAAACTGCCGATGATTATTTCCACCGAAGCCCAAAGCCCACCGACCACGGCAGCCTTCAACCAGACCGTATCCAGTTTTTGATTGGTTTTATCTTCCCGGTTGCCCATTAACAGTCCATTCAATTAAATATTATCAAAAAGTGTTAATTTGCAGAAATGGGTTTGCGATGAGCAATTTGCAATTTGCAAATTGCATACTGCAAACTACCTTTCGGCCTTATTTGTTCGACCTTTCAGGTCGCTGCAACACGGGCCTACCTCGACCTAAAAGGTTTTGCTCACGGGCCCAGCTCCGTGATTTCCTTTTCTGAATTTATATTCGCAAATAGCATCGGATGAAAAAAGCCCAGTTGCTTATCGATCTTCAATTCCCTGAAATTTGTTTTTTTTATAAAATCAACCAATTTATAATTTCCTTCTTCGATTGCCTTTTTCAGTTGAGGGAAAATACCATGTTGGTAAAAAGCGCACAGCGGTTCAAGATACCCCTCAAAATCAGGGACAACAACGCGATAATTGTTTCTGTTCGACAAAATGTGTTTAACCAACTCTGTTGAAATCATTGGCATATCACATGAGAGGATAAAGTTATCTTCGGTGATGGAATGCAGCAATCCGGTGTAAATCCCGCCAAGAGGGCCAATTTCTTTTATCTTGTCGGGAAAAACCTCCAGTCCAAAACCTTCATATCCCCCATTATTTGCTACAATAATTAAACGTTCGCAAAAAGGGGACAGCACATCAATGGCATATCGTACAAGGGGCTTTCCCTTAAAGGGGCAAAGGCCCTTCTCCTTTCCCATCCTACGGCTTTTGCCGCCCGACAGGATGATCCCGGTGATATTGCTTTTCATTGCGATTTCATTTTTCGGCAAAAATAAGCAAGCTATTCAAACCTTATTGCTAAAGCCGGTTTTTATTTCAAATAATTTATCTACTTTTATCAACCAAAATTCAATCAAATAGGTTCAATGTTTTTTTGAATCCGAATAAGTCAAAAAAATTACAACTTGAATAAAGCAGACCGTCAAACCTTTTTTGAAAAACTTGTTCGCAATGTAATTGGCAGTCCTGAAGAGTATAATCTTGAGCACAGGTTTTTCAATGCATCATGTTTTATGGGTGGTGTTGCAGCCCTTTTTGCCACTATCATTAACATATGGTTAGAATTGAACACCCTTCTGATTTTCACCACTTCATTGTTTACGATCGTGCTATGGTATTTTCATCGCCTCTCCTTTAAGAAGAAACAATACAAGTCCCTCATATTCCCATTTATCGTGATAACCTTGGCTATTTTGGCAGGGGTTTGGTTTATCAATGGCGGCAGTAAAGGCACCATTATGCACTTATTGGTTATTGCGATGCTGTTGTATGTGGTCCTTACCAAAGATATGGCCCGGGTCTTTGCTATTTCCGCCATATTGATTGTATTTACGGCCTTAATGATTACCGAATATCTTTATCCGGAATTGATTGTTGGGTACGAGAATTCCACGTCCCGGTTTTTCGATGTTTACTTCACCATCATGTTCGATTTCCTGCTGGTGGCTTTTATCAGCTCGTTTATCATGAAAAGCTATTACGACGAGAGGAACATGGTTTCGAAACAACAGGAAGAAATCATTAAACAAAACAGGGAAATCAAAGCTGCCGGGGAGGAACTGATAAAATCGAAAAAGTTCACGGAATCAATTATTTCACAGGCCCAGGATGGCATTATTGTCCTCGATTTGGACGGCAGGTTTATCCAGGTGAACGAAGCTTTTGAAAAAATGACCCAATATCCGGCCCAAGACCTGATCAGAAAGCATTTGAAGGAGGTTTTCCTTAAATCGCACAATGCGGGCCCTTTCACCATTTTTGAATTATTGTCGAGAAGCTCAGGGAAAAGCATCGACTGGGATTTTGTGAGAAAAGACGAGACTTCCTTTCCCGTTACCGTTTCGGCCTCTTTCATTATGGACGAAGAGGGAATGCCCAGCATGATAATGGCAATTATAAAGGACATTACAGAATATAAACGGATACTAGAAGAACTTACCCTTCACAAGGAACATTTTGAAGAATTGGTGGAACAAAGGACCCGGGAACTGGCCGAAACGAACAAAAAATTATTGGTGGCCAAAAAGAAGGCCGAAGAATCAGACCGCCTAAAGTCAGCGTTTTTATCCAATATGTCGCATGAAATAAGGACCCCGATGAACGCAATAATCGGGTTCTCGCAAATACTGAAAGATACTGATATTTCCCTCGAATCGCAAAGTGAATATTTGAACATAATAATCGACAAAGGAAACCTTCTGATGAATATCATCAATGATATTATCGATATTTCGAAAGTGGAGGCCAATAAAATGGAGATTGTGAAAAATGTTTGCAATGTGGATATTATCCTGGACGAGATCCATTTGAGTTTTGCAAACTCGCTTTCCAAGGACAACAAGGGCAATCTTGAGCTTTTGTTTGAGAAAAGCAAAAACCAAAAGGGGCTATTGATTTTTTCGGACCCATACCGGCTTAAACAAATCCTCAGCAACCTTGTTTCAAATGCCATCAAGTTCACGAACGAGGGCCATGTGAAAGTTGGATATGAGGTAATCAAAGACGATGATGGCCATTTTGTGAAATTCCGCATCGAAGACACGGGAATTGGGATTGCCGGCGAAAACGCCGACTTGATATTCAACCGTTTCAGGCAAATCGAGGAATCGGACACAAGGGAATTTGGGGGGACCGGCCTTGGGCTTGCCATTTCAAAAACCCTGACAGAATTGCTGGGGGGGAGAATATGGGTTGAGTCCGAATTGGGAAAAGGGAGTGTTTTCTATTTTACCATCCCCTATCAATCGGTAAAAGTGAAACAAGGTGCACCTGTTTTGAAAGCCGTTGTCAAATCGGAATACAATTGGGCCGATAAACAGATATTAATCGTGGAAGACAATAATTCGAGCTTTTTGTTATTGAACAACTACCTCTCGCATACGCAAATAAAAGTCCTCCACACCGTGAACGGAAAAGAGGCCGTAAGTATTTGCAGATCCACACCTGAAATAAACTTGGTATTAATGGATATCCAATTGCCCGGGATAAGTGGGTATGAAGCAACACATAAAATAAAATCATTCAACAAAGACATGGTGATTATTGCCCAAACGGCATATGCCATGGCCGGCGATGAACAAAAAGCAAGGGATGCCGGTTGCGATGAATATATTCCGAAACCAATTGACAAAGAAAAACTACTTTTGCTGCTCGGTAAGTATTTGAATTCATAGTATTATAACAAACCACCACAATGAAACCAACCAGGATACGATTTCTTTTTTTATCTTTTCTGTTAATTGCAAATTTTGGTTTTGCACAAAATGCTGAAAATACAGAACCAGCACCTTCAGATACACTTGCCAACGATCAGGGTGCTTTTGTTGTTTTTGAAAATGATACGCTGTTCACCCTTTCCGAAAGCATAGGGGCATTTTCCGCTCAGGAACGGGCCGATGCGATTGCATCAAGGTTAGATGAACTTGCCGAAGATATCATTGTTGTTGAAGATTCATTCAATATTGTTGAATCGGGTGGATTCACACTCATTAATTATAAAGACTTTGTAATAATGAGTGTTACGGAAGAAGATGCGAAAAGTGAAGGCCACCCAAAGAAATACCTTGCCGAGAATTACAAAGAAATTATAAGCACCTCTTTTTTCGACAATGTCCAGATCAAGTCCACAATGAGTTGGATAAAACGGATTGGTCTGACCTTATTGACGCTGGCCGGATTGATCGTGATATTTTTTCTGTTGGGAAGGCTCTTTAAATGGATCAATTTCAAGGTAAACGAATACGACAAAAAGCTAAAAAGAAAAAGGAAAAGCGTATTGAGGTTCATTATGCCAAAAGGGAGCCAAAATATTTTCATCCTGCTTTCAAACCTTGTCAAGTATGTTTTGATACTTTTCATCCTTATCCTTTACCTTCCGTTGATGTTCAGTTTTCTTCCCTGGACAAAAGGGATCGTAAGGGAATTTTACGGATATATTACAGAACCTGTAAAATATGTCCTTAATGGGTTTTTGAACTTTCTGCCCGACCTCTTTTTTATAATTATCATATATTTCATTGCAAAATATATAGTCCGGGTATTGTCCAAAATTGAACAGGAATATGAAAATGACAATATCACGATAAAAGGGTTTCACAAAGACTGGGCAAAGCCCACCTTGAACATTGTCAAGGTCATTGTTTATGCCTTTGCCCTTATTTTCATGTTCCCCTATCTGCCCGGTTCCGATTCGCCGGCCTTTAAAGGTGTATCTTTGTTCCTCGGGGTGTTGTTTTCTTTGGGGTCCACTTCTGCCATATCAAATCTTGTGGCCGGAATCGTAATTACCTATATGCGTCCCTTTGCAGTTGGCGACAGGGTCAAAATTGGGGAAACCATGGGTGATGTAATTGAAAAAACAACCCTTGTCACAAAAATAAGGACACTGAAAAATGAAGAAGTGACCATTCCAAATGCCACTATTATCAATGCACATCTATGGAATTACAGCAAAACCACCAAAGACCTGGGATTGATCCTGCACACTTCCGTTACAATTGGGTATGATATTAAATGGGAAACCGTTAATAAGCTTTTGTTGAAAGCGGCGCGCAGGACAACATTGGTCCAAAAAGACCCTAAGCCCTTTGTATTGCAAAAAAGCCTGGATGATTTTTATGTAAATTATGAAATCAACGTTTACACGAAACAGGCAAAGAAAATGCCTTTGATATATTCTGAGCTCCATAAGAACATACTTGAAGATTTCAATGCTGCCGGGGTTGAAATTTTATCGCCGCACTACAATGCGATCAGGGACGGAAACGACAAATCGATTCCGGGACATGTCAAAGAGGATACCCGCAACCCAGTGGAAAAGGCAATAGACAAGGTTGCCGGGAAACCTCCTGTCCAGCCCTAAAGGGCTGGGAAACCCAGGCCCAGCCATAAATGACCGGGAAACTCATAACCACTATTATAATTTTGGCAAAACCATTCGGGCCACCTTTTCGGGGACTTCTTTCTGAATGTCGAAAACATGGTAAGATCGTAATTTGAATTCTTTCACGAGCTCTTCCAAAATACTTTTGCGGCAAACCCAAACCATCGGTTTGTTTATTTCTTTTATAAGCTTGTCGATGGCTTTTCGCCAGCCCCTTCCCTGCAATTCAAAAGGGCCGATTTCATCTATGGCGATTACATCCGCATCGACCAGGTTTTTGGGTGACAGTATTTTCTCCCCAAAAGCGAAACCTCCGGGGTTAAAATAAAACCGCCTGAATTTTTCCCAGCCTTCCATGGCAACTGTTTGACTGAGGACAATTTTTTCCCCGGTCTGCAAATCTTCAAGTTCAAACCCATCACGGACATTATCTTTCCAAAACCCGTGGGCAACAAAACCGCCCGTCAAAATATCTTTCTTTTTAAGCAAGTTGACAAGCTCGATGAGGAAAGTGGTTTTTCCGTGGCCTTGGGGGCCGGTTATTAAAAAGATCATGTTCTGCATGGTGGGGTATTTGCCAATTTTCTGTCGGATCGGATGAAATGGTTGCCAACTTTTTTATCCAACCCGACAAAACATTTGCTGATTTTTTTATTGGGCTTACCAAATTATCGAATAATCGAGGTGGATTTTATAGGGCTCATTTTGTAAAAATCAATGTTTGCTATATACCTCTCAGAAAGTCATCAAAAAGTATCACGTTTTTATATTTTCTCTTTTTTGTCCCAGAAATTAGTTTTTTGTCCCTCGTTAACAAAGGTAAATCAAGTTGCATTGAAAGGGCAATATAACCAACGTCTTTTATGTCGATATCCTTTGTGAGATCAATTGCTTTTCCCATTATTTGTACATCGAAAATATAATTGGGTAATATTGTAATCTCTGAAAAAACCGAATAACTGAAGTTAATCAACTCATTCCGTTGCATCTTTGATTTTTCAAAAATCACTTCCTTGTATTTATCAATTTCAGCAAGTGCAAATTCAGGTAAGATAAAGTTGTAATAACTCAACAACGGCCTATATATTGATTTTCCACTAATTACAATACTCATAAGCACATTTGCATCGATTACATAATCACGCATTTTCTTGCAAAACTTTTACGTACTTATGGTTCTCTTCTTTCCATGCAAGCTCTCTTGCAACCTTCCATTTTGGGTCATTTTCAAGATCGATATTCTGTATCTCTTTCAACATTTCCCGAGCGGAAATTTTAAGGTATAATTGGTTGACAAATTCCTGAAGTTGTTGTTCAATGGTCGAATATCCCAATATTTTGATGAGTTTATCGTCAACCTGGATTGTTAGTTCTTTCATGATAAATCTTTTTGCAAAATTATTTATTTCTCGATACAATGGGATTTATTACCAAATTAACGAATAATCGAGGTGGATTTTACAAGGTTCGTTTAGTGAAAAACCATTGTCTTTTTTAAGTTGGTATTTACCATCGCTCAATTCAAAGCTTTCCACGGTTTTTGTATCGGGATCGGCAATAAGGTAATATTTCACTTTGTTTATTTCATAAAGTTCTTTCTTTACTATTTGGTCACGATAGGCAGATGATTTCGAAAGGATTTCCACTATAAGGAGAGGTGGACTTTCGATGAAATTCTCGATTTTTTCACCACAAACAATTGAAATATCTGGGCGTACAACAGTATCTTCACTAATGATCCAGTCAATGTCAGTATACACAAAGCACTTTTCAATACAAGGTGATTCATCCAAAGGATTGATTATTTGTTTGACCAATTTCATCATTGTAAATTGATGTTTGCCTATTGCCGAAGGGCTCATGGAATATGGATATCCATCTATCAGCTCCCAATCGTCCTTCCACAACTTATAGTCATCATAAGTATAGCGCGGTATGTGAGTTACTTTTAACATTGTGTCAAATATTTATTTGTACAAATATACGATAAAATCCATCATATCTGTCCTTTTTGCAACAATGAGCTAGGATTATAATAGTAACATTGTTCAAGTTGGTGACAACACCAACTTGTAGCATGGTCCCTTTTCGCAATATTGTTCAAGTTGGTGACAATACCAACTTGCAGCATGGTCGCTTTTGCAATATTGTTCAGGTTGGTGATAATACCAACTTGTAGAAAAGAAGATGAAGCTGCGACAATCGGTAAACCCTCCTACGCCAATGCCAAGGTGCAATTATCAAAACCTCCTGCCTAAGCTTCGGAGGGTGAAAAAAACAAACAGGAATCGCCATAGCTTAAAAACCGGAAACCGTGCTTTAAAGCAAAATCATAAACCTCCTGCCATTTATCGCCTATAAAAGCAGAAACCAGTAAAAGCAAGGTGCTTTGTGGCATATGGAAGTTTGTGATCAGGATGTTGGGTATCCTGTATTTGTATCCGGGGATGATAATAAGCTGGGTTTTCCCCGAAACAACTTCAAGGTTTCTTTTTTGCATTAATGATAGTACGGCTTCCAGGGATTCCTTAACGCTTATCCCGGTATTGTACTTAGGTTGATAGGGGTCCCATTGCTTAATCCCGATGGAATCAGGTTCGGTTTTGTCCACGATCAATTTTACCCCAAACCAGTAAAGGCTTTCGATAGTCCGGGTGGTGGTGGTTCCTACCACAATGATGTTTTTATCATTAGACCCAAGGATATTCTCAATAACGGCTTTTCGGATAAAAATTTGCTCGGTGTGCATTTCATGTTCACGTACATCGGAAGTGCTGACCGGTTTAAAAGTTCCGGCGCCAACATGAAGCGTTACTTCTTCCAAAGAGATGTTTTTCTTTTTCAGTTCTTTAAAAACCTCGTCCGTGAAATGGAGTCCTGCAGTAGGTGCGGCCACAGAACCTTCAGAATTTGCATAAACGGTTTGGTAACGGTATTTGTCCGAGTCAACGGCTTTGCGGGCCATATACGGGGGAAGTGGGATTGTCCCGGACTGAACAAGGATATCCGAAAATGTAAGGGCTTCTGGTTTCCATTCAAACCGGACAAGGGAACAAGATGAGTGCTGTTCGATCCTTTTGGCCGATAAAACAGCTTCCATATCTCCATTGGCAAATGGTTTGTACAGTTTCCCGTTTTTCCATTTTTTTGAATTCCCGACAAGGCATTTCCAAACAACTCCCGAGTGCTGTTCAAAAGCCTGCTGGATTTCCCGTGTCGGTTCTACCGGTTCCAG
>JAJRTT010000307.1 GCA_024278155.1 Bacteroidota bacterium
TACTTTTCGGGCATTTGGGATTGGTCGGATTATGTAAAGTATTTGTTTTATCCAGTTCAAATATACTAAAGCTAAATGATATGCGTACAATTATCCTTGCTTTTTCAATATTTATTTCGATAGCTTCACAATCGCAAGAAACTGATAACAACCCTCCGGTTGAAAAGGCGAAGTTTTACCTTTCGGCAATGGGAGGTGTACTTAACGGAACGGGGGAATCCTTGCCTGCCATCGGGGTAAAGATAGGTTTTGCAAAAAAAAGCTTTGGCCGTTTGGGCCCCAAAATAATAGCTTCCCTGCCCGAAGCCAAAAGCCTTACCATTGCTGTTATGGATTATGACTATCCGGTTCAAGTCTTCGATATATTACAAATCGTCCCGAATATTGGCATTGGATATACGCACAATACAGAAAAACAATATGCTTACCCCTATAACAATGGAGCAAATTATCAACCTGTTGGAAGTCTTGGCCTTAATGGGGGATTATCCATGGAATTGATTCTTTTTTCCTGGTTGCGGATTAATGCAGGGGTGAATGGCATGATAGGGATTTATGAAGGTTCAAGTACCTATGCAATACTTGGAGGTTTGGTTTTCAAGCTTTAAACTTCAGGAAACAAACCCCGGTATTCCCCTATCGTATTGACATTGACAAGGATCCCCGAATCATTGGTTTTTACGTTTTTTTTCTCAAAAGCTTTTAAGTATTCCTTCAGGTTCAAATCATCACGACTGCATTTTATTATTGCATCAACAACCTTCGGAGAAATCAAAACCGGATGCCCTCCCCTGTTTTTTAACATTGGCACACAATAATCCGCATGGCCCAAATCCGTTGACAATGCCTTCAACAATCCAACATTCACAAACGGGTTGTCCACATTATGGATAAATACTGCCGTTCTATTTGACAAATGGTCCAGCCCTGTTTTGATGGAAGAAAAACGGCCATGTCCGGGATGGGGGTTTATGACAATTCTAGCATTTGCAGAAAGCTTGATTTTCAAATTATCAAACACGGCCTTCCCTTCAAGGTTCATCACAATAATTATTTCTTTACAAACAAATTCAGAAAACCGATCGATGATTTCCTCAAGAAACGTTTTTTGGTTTTTGAACATCAGGGCAAATTTAGGATTGCCCATTCTCTCTGATTTTCCAGCCGCCAGGACCATTGCAGAAGTCTCCACGATCATATGAGCATATTTTTGTTTTTATTTTTCATCCGTAAAAATAGTTTATTTAAATTTGCTGTATGTATTGAACCCAATAAATTTAAGCCGGACGGTAGTTGCCGACAAAATCTAAAATTATCAAATTATGAGACTTTCAATTTCAGAAAACCGCAAAGAACGCACCAGTACAAGCGTGCATTTATTTTTCAGATCAAAACACCTTCCATTTGGAACAGGGAAAATGCCGTTTGTGCTTTTCATCCTTATGGGGCTTTTTTTACATGTCCCGGTTTTTGCACAGGTAAAGCAAACAAACCCCAATATCCAAAACAAGGCAAAAGTGAAACCGCCCACAAACGTTAACCTCGACAAAATAGGTAAAGTGAGGCCAAAAAGCGCTTCATATGGGATAAATCTTACCAGCCCCAAAAACCTCGAAAGGGATTTGCCGGTGAACCTTACACTGCATTGGCAAAAATACAACGGTCTTCAAGGAAGCCCGGTCAAATATGATGTTTATCTCGGCACAAACCCCGGGCAGCTTCCAAAAGCAAGCACTGGACAAACCGGCACAAGCTATAATGCAACGGGACTGCTTTCCAATGCAAATTATTATTGGCGCGTGGTGGCGGTAACCAGTGAGGGAAAGAACGCAAGTAGCCAAACCTGGAATTTCCATGTACATAACAATTCGCCGAATACCGTAAACCTGATTGGCCCGGCAAACATGGAAACCAATGTACCCCTTAATTGCACCTTATCGTGGGGAGAGGTAACCGACCCAGATGGCAATCAAATCTTTTATAGTGTTTATCTCAATACAGAATGGGTTTGGGTAAACGATAAAAACACAAATGCCAGGATTGCCAACCTTCAAAGTGCCACCAGTACCCAACATAACTTGACCGCAGGCGAAAAATACTATTGGAGAGTTCTTGCTTTTGATAACAGAGGAGGGGTCTCTGAAAGCGAGGTAAGGAGTTTCATTGCCGATCCGGTTGGATGGGGCACACCGGTTACAACAGGCTCTTTTACCGATTCGCGCGACAACAAAACCTACCAAACGGTCACTATTGGAAACCAAATGTGGATGTCGGAAAACCTCGCCTATTTGCCGGAAGTCAACAGGTTTCACCAAGGTTTTACGCAGACCGACCTCCCCGATTATTTTGTTTATGGATATTCGGGCGATAATGTGCAGGAAGCAAAGGCAACCGAAAATTTTCAAACTTATGGCGCCTTGTACAATATAGCGGCGGCAGCACATGCCTGCCCTTCGGGATGGCACCTGCCAACCGATGGTGAGTGGAAACAACTGGAGCTCTACCTTGGGATGCCGCAACAAGATATTGACAAAGAACAAGGCAACAGGGGAGTGATAGTTGCCGGGACTTTAAGGGAACCCGGTACCGCCCACTGGATCGGGAGCAACCCCCAAGTGAACAACGCCAGCGGTTTCAATGCCCTTCCAAGCGGATTTACCCATCAAGGATCATCGTACCAGATGGGAGTTACGGCAAATTGGTGGACCTACTCACGGGTTTCGCCTACCCAGGTTTACAACCGTGCATTATATTACAACGCCAACTTTGATATAATGAGCATTAGCAGGTATAAAGCGGACGAAAACAAAGGGCTTTCGGTACGCTGTGTAAAGGACTAAGCGGCCAAAAATACAGTTTTGGGGTTGTAGGGAAATTTGTCTTACACCACTCGAATGGCATAATTGTTTCCGGGGCAATCTATTTTTATACCTTTGTCCTTTATTGTTATTTATGCTGTAAAAATGACTGACAGATTTTCGATTATACCCGTACCGCAA
>JAJRTT010000308.1 GCA_024278155.1 Bacteroidota bacterium
ACTTCCGTTTTCTTGATGTCATCCTATGTTTGCAAAAGCAAGTGGGTGAGAGTGAGAAATCTCCCCATGCAGTAATGCCAATATCAAAAAGCTTACATAAAACCTTCACTTTTTAGAAGCTTGCCTTTTTTCGAAAAAATAGCTACCTATGGGTATTGTTTCGGGTTTTTTTTTAATAGTCCTTTGCAAATATTATTTGAAACCACATTATTGGTTCGAGGTTTCATAAAACCCATCCCCAAAAGAATTTCAGGAAATCACCCCGTGGCCATATTGCAAGTCAAAGAGCCACGTGGTGGATACAAATGTTAATGGAGGCCAAGGTCAATCCATTGCCTATGGGATTGTGAAAAGACAAATATGGATAAATACCAATATGGAACAAAAAATGAAAACAAAAACCATTATGTGGTGAAGGTCGTAAGCGAAGAGGGGATCTGGAACAGGAAGGTTTATGTGCATTGATCAAGGCCAACACTTTGAATTACGATTGGTTGAACACCTCCACCAATTCGTTCAGTTCTTCCACTTTATCGGCATAGCCCATTTTTTTGTAGGCGATCAAAAGGCTTGAGAAAAGGCGTTTCAGGATGGTGATATTGTCACAGGGCCGGAAATGCTTTTTTTCTGGTTTTAGTTTCAGGTATTTGATAAAAAGGTCGATTTCTTTTCGGGTAAAAACCGCTCCTTTGTTGAAGGGGTTGATGTAAAACAGCACATCACTGTCTTTATTTCCTTCGGTATAAGCGAGGATAAAATGTTGAGGGAGGTCGATACCAAAAACAGGGATACCCAGGTTTTGGGACAGGATGATCAGCAACATCCCCAGGGAAAGATGGTTTCCCTTTCCGGTTTCCAACAGGTCGTTCAGGAACAGGTTCCGGGGCGTGTCGATATTGCTTTTGTTCCCATGGTACCCAAAAACCTCAAAAACAATATGGTTCACGACTTTGATTTTTTCAAGGGCCGTGAGGTCTTCGTTCAGTTCGAGCCAGATGCTCCTTTTGATTTCGCTGATTTTATCCCTGATTTTTTGTACGTCCTGATCGGGATATTGATATTGGGTCGCCAGTAGAAAGCCGCTCAGCAGATCATTTGAACTGTTTTGTATCCAGTTTTGCAATTCCTTTTTCAGGTTTTCCTGTTGGATAACATGGATAATCCCTTCGATCCTTTCCTGAATCGTATTGTTGAATGAGCTGTCCCAGGCATTTTCCAAAAGGGGCACCGCCTCGATCCCATAAAACAGGATTTTGTCCCTGATCTGTTCGAACATCAAATCACTTGGTTCGTCCAGAAGGCTAATGAGTGCATTTAGTTCCTTTTGTTGCATTAGTTGCTTTTTCGTGTTGGAAGTGTAAAAATAAAGTTACTGCCCTTGCCGATTTCACTTTCGACCCAAATTTTACCACCATTTTTTTCAACAAATTCCTTGCACAGGATAAGGCACAGGCCGGTACCTTGTTCGTTTGCCGTGCCCGGTGATTTATAAGGGTCGTCGATGCGGAACAAGCGTGAAATGTTTTCTTTTGATATCCCGGTCCCGTTATCGGCCACGGTAACCTGCATCATGTTCTTTTCCTTTCTTACCGAAATGTCCACGTTTCCCCCCTCGTTCGTGAATTTTATGGCATTGGAAATCAGGTTCCGGATGATTGCCTTGGCCATGTTTTCATCGGCATAAGCGATGGAATTATAGGGGATACTTGATTTTATTTTTATCTTTTTATTATCGGCACTCGATTTCAAGACCGAAATGTTTTCGTTCGTTATTATGCTTAAATCTATAACTTCGGGGATGTATTCAAAAGTGCCCGTTTGTGTCCTCGACCACTCCAAGAGGTTTTGTAACAGTTTGAACGTACTTTCGGAAGCATCACAAATATTTTTGATAAAGCTTTTTCGTTGCTGCTCGTCAAAATTATCATAGGCTTCGTATAGGAGGTTGGAGAAACCGATAATCGCGTTGAAAGGGTTTTTGAGGTCGTGTGCAATAATCGAGAAGAATTTGTCCTTCATTGCATTCACGTTCCGCAGCGTTTTTTCCGATTCGATCAAAACCGATTGTGCCTCTTTTTTGTCGTTGATATCCATGGCCACCAGCAATATGGCATCTTTCCCCTGAAAGTTCACCAAAGTTCCCAGGGTTTCGACCCAACGTGTTTTGCCGTCTTTCCTGAAAACGCGCATTTCGTTTCTTTCCGGGGTTTTCTGGTTTTCAAAACTATCGATAAGGATCCTGTTCACCCTTTCAAAATCATCGGGGTGGATAAAATCCTTGATCCAGTTTGGGCCTTTCTCTACCAGCTCCTCATAGGAATATTGGGTAAGCTCTTCCATTCTCGAATTGGCAAAGATCAGCCCGTCTTCCTGTATTATCACCATTGCCTGCAATGAGTTTTCCACAAGTATCCTGTATTTTTCTTCCGACCGTTCTTTTGATTCCTGTGCTTCTTTCGATTGGGTGATATCCTCAACATTGATTATCGCATTCCTGACTTTTTTTGCTGATCGAAAACGGGCGTGATAAAATACCGGAGATAGGTTTTCTTCTTCCATTTGGTAAGATAGGTTTTCTCGTCATAGATGTTTTTCCCTTTTTCAAGGCAATCCTGCAATTGGGCCGATAGTCCGATCCTTTGCAAAGGCGGGAACGTAAGGCAATTTATTTTCTTTGTCAACTGTTCGTCCGGCGAGCCTAAAATCTCCAACATCTTGTTGTTGATTTCCTGGATAGAGCAATCCATGTTAACATACAATATCCCGGTGGGCGAGTTTTCGATGAGGGTCTTGTACTTCGATTCGCTTTTGCCGAGTTTATCAAGTGCGCTGGTAAGTTGTTTCTTTTGTTCGGTAAGCTCATCGTTGATAATCCGCAGCTTGTTGTTGGCCGATATTTTGGAGCGGATATCGTAATACACCAATACGCCAAAAACGATCATTAAAAAGAAAATGACCAGAAGGTAGATCCGTTGGGTCTTGACCTCCTTTTCTTTTTTCTCGAATTTTTTTACCAGAAGATCTTTTTCCCTGTCTATTTTGTCAATTTCGAATTGGGCTTGCAATTCTGCAATGTTCTTTTGGAAATCATGGCTATAGACCGTGTCTTTTTGTTCAGCATAAAGTTTAAAGTATTCCAGTGCCTTTGTTGGGTTTTTTTGTGATGAATAAATGTCATAATATAATTTGTAATTCAGGAGAAGGATGCTCGAAAGCTGGTGGGATTTTGCAAGCTGGCAACTTTTGTTGTTGTATTCCATTGCATCCTTGAACCTCCCCAGTTTAGAATAAACTTCGCCAATGGAATGGTAAGAAGAGGCTATCCCCAATATGTTTTCGTTTTCCTGCTCATATTTTAGCGAACGGAACAAATATTCCAAGGCAAGTTCATGGTTCCCCAGCCTAAAAAAACTTTCGCCCATATTATTGACCGCATTGGCAATTCCCTGGTCGTTATGGAATTCTTCATAAATGCTAAGTGCTTTTTGGTAATAATCAAGTGCGATTTTATCCTGTTCCCAATCGCTGTATATTATTCCAATATTGTTGTACGACCCTGCTACCCCAACTTTATTTTCAAGTTCTTTTTCGAGCAACAGCGATTTTTGGTAATACTCAAGGGCTTTTTCTTTGTGGTTCCATTCGGAATATACAATCCCAATGTTGTTAAGGGTTCGGGCCATTCCGGCTTTATCCTTTGTTTTCTCTTCAATGTCCAGGGATAATTTATAGTGTTCAAGTGCTTTTTCAAAACTCCCCAGGTCGGCATAAACCGTCCCAACTGTATTATGGACACTTGCAATCCATTTCTCGTTTTCCAATTCATTGTAAATCTCAAGTGACCTGTTAAAATACTGAATGGCAGATTGGAAATTGTTCAGGTTGTAAAGAGTGTTTCCGAGGTAAAAATAATCAGCGGCAATATTAGGTTTCCTGCCTAACTCTTCCTCAATTTCAAGGGATCTGAGCAAGTAGTGTTTTGCTTCT
>JAJRTT010000309.1 GCA_024278155.1 Bacteroidota bacterium
GATGGCTCAAGGAGCAATATGTATTGCAGTTATTGTTACGAAAACGGGGAATTCAAAAACCCTGAAATAACCGCTGAAGAAATGCAAGTCCTGGTTAAGGATAAATTAAAATAGATGGGTTTCCCCGGCTTTCTGGCGGGGATGTTCGCCAAAAGAGCACCCAAATTGGGGCGATGGAAGAAAACATAAAAAAACCGGAAAATAAAATTTTCCGGTTTTTTTTCGTGCAATACACCTTTTTATTTCTTTGGGGCACTTTTCAAAGTCTCCACCAAATAATCCCAGAATTTTTGCACAGTGGCAATATTCACCTTCTCATCCGGTGAGTGTGGGTGGCGGATAGTCGGCCCAAACGAGATCATGTCCCAATTGGTATATGTTGCTCCCAAAATACCACATTCCAAACCTGCATGGATTACTTTTACTTCTGGTACTCTCCCAAAATTATCGTTATAAACCTTTTTCATGGTATCCAAAATCTCGGAATTCACATTGGGTTTCCAACCCGGATATGCACCTGAATGGGAAACTTCCGCACCGTAAGCCTTGAAATTATCAGCTATTTTTGCTGCTGCCACATCCCTTTCTGCATCCACGGCACTTCTGGTCAAACAAGCTACTTCGATGGCATCACCTACGATTTTGATAATGGCAAGGTTAGAGGAAGTTTCCACAACCCCTTCCATATCTTTGTCCCATGCCAGCACGCCATTGGGACAATTGACAACACCTTTCGTCAATCCTTCCTGTGCAGCTTTGTCAATCACCTGTTTGGGCACATCAGATTCTTCCGCAACAATGATCAAACCCGGATCAACAGCTTCATACTTTGTTTTTTCTTCCGATTCGAATTCCTTTAAATAATTAAGGAAAGCAACCTCATTTTCCTTCGGGACAACAACGCTTGCAAAAGCTTCGCGCGGAATAGCGTTGCGGAGGCTTCCGGCATCAATATCCGTGAGGCGTACTCCATATCGCTCCCCGGCGGTCATCAAGAAATTGTTCAGGATAAGACAGGCATTCCCTTTTCCATAATGGATATCAAGACCTGAATGGCCCCCTTTTAAACCCTTAACAGTAAGTTTGTATGCAACAACGCCCCCGGGCACAGGTTGCATTTTAAAATGGTACTTCACATTGGTATCAACACCTCCGGCACAACCAATATACAATTCGCCCTCGTCTTCCGAATCGAGGTTCAACAAAATATCACCGTCCAAAACGCCCAGTTTCACGTTTATAGCCCCGGTCATTCCCGTTTCCTCGTCCGTGGTCACAAAAACCTCTATTGGGCCATGTTGCATATCCGTTGCTTCCAGAACGGCCATCCCGGCGGCCACGCCCATACCGTTATCGGCACCCAAAGTCGTACCTCTTGCGGTCACCCATTCTCCATCAATATATGCATCAATGGGATCTTTTTCAAAATCATGTTTTGTTTCCCGGTTTTTCTGTGGGACCATATCCATGTGCCCCTGAAGGATAATCCCTTTGCGGTCTTCCATGCCCGGGGTCGCAGGTTTCTTGATAATCACATTGCCGATTTCATCAATGATGGTTTCCAATCCAAGGTTTTTGCCAAAACCGGCGACAAAAGCCCTGATTCTTTCTTCTTTTTTCGAAGGGCGGGGAACTTGTGTAAGGCTATAGAAGTGTTTCCAGAGAGCCTTGGGTTCCAAGTTTAAGATATCTTTACTCATGATTTTTAATGTATTTTATGTTTAAGATTTCAAAAGGCCGAAATTACAAAAAACAAGCTTTCGGCACGAAAAAAAAAGGGCAGTCATTTCTGCTGCCCTGTTCGGTGTTGTTTTTATTTTAACTTACTTTTTAATGTTCGGCATTTCAAGGCCATAACCTTTTTTCTTATCTTCAATTTTCAACAGGAAGGCAAAAACCAACGACAATGTTGATAGTCCAAGGAAAATCAACATATCATAGAAATAGTCGTACCGAAGGTTCAGTTTCTCCTTTTCAATCATAATAAAGGCACTTTGCTCTCCAGCCTGTATTACCGACTTCAATGCTGTATTCTTGTCACCTGAAAAATCAATATCGTTTATGCTTTGGGAAATACTCGCATAAATATCGTTCTCAATACTTTCTTTTTTAGCTTCATTGAGGCTTATCGGTTCATAAACCGAATATTGAACAATAGAGTCAACAGCCGTGCCCGTTGCTTTTTCAACAGCTTTGCCAATCTCCTTTTTTGTGAACGAATGAGCCGCTAATTTCTCGGTAAATGCCTGTTCAATTGCACTCTTCACAATCTTTTTATTGGGTGAAACTTCAGGGTTGGTCGAGTTCAAGACAAACCCGAGGATCAATGGGATAAACAACAGGCCTATATTTTGAATCCAGAAGATAACCGCATAAGCCGTCCCCAACTGTTTTTCGGGGATGATTTTCGGAACGGATGGCCACATTGCCGAAGGGACAAGGGAAAACCCAACCCCCAATACAATAACCATCACAGCAGCGACCCACCACAAAGTAATGAAAGGAAGAGCGAGGATGCCATGTACAAAGATCAATATCCCCGATCCTATGATCATAATTGTAGCGCCCTTGCCAAACTTATCATAAACACCACCAAATACAGGGGTGAGGACGATGGTCCCGAATGGCAATAAACTTGGGATAAGCCCTGCCAAATAAGGGCTTACGCCATATTTGTTTATCATTAGGTCAGTGGCGTAAAACAAGAACGGGAAAACAGCCGAGTAAAACAGCACACATAATATTGCGATATACCAAAAACCGAGATTGCTTATTATCAATACAATATCTTTTATTTTAAATTCGTCATCAGAGTTATCGACCATAATATCTTCTTCCGATTTATCCAATTTTATATCGAGAAGGGAAAAAAGGATGAACGAAACCACTCCGAGCAGCATTACGATCAATGCAAAAAGGATAGGTGCGGTTACGGTAAAGTTTTTTGCAAGGGGCAAGGAAATAACAAGGGCCAGTGCAGTACCAAGACGTGCAATAGACATCTGCATACCCATGGCAAGAGCCATTTCCTTCCCTTTGAACCAACGTACCACAGCTTTTGAAATGGTTATCCCGATGGCTTCGGTCCCAACGCCAAAAATCGCAAAACCAAGGGAGGACAACAATACCTGCATTGGCATTTCCCCCAAAAGAGGGATATGGACTACGGCATTATCAGAAAACTGGTGCTTGACCGCCCAATAATTCAAAGCCGTACCAATAAACATTACTATTGTTGCCCCAAGACCTGTTTTTCGGATACCAAGCTTATCAAGGATAAAACCACTAAAAATGAGCATGAACAGAAAAACATTAAACCAGGCATAAGCAGAGGTATAGGTTCCGAAATCTTCACTGTTCCACCCCAGAATACTCTCCAACATTGGTTTTATCGAAGAAAGTGCATAATTAAAGTAATACGCACCAAAAATTGACAACGATGCCAAGATCAAGGCTGTCCAGCGGGCTTTCGTAGAATCCCTTAAAGATTGTTTAATTTTCTCTGTCATAATAAATGATTTTTTAAAATTTTAAGTGGCAAATATATAATATTTATCGCAGCTGTGGAGAAATGTTCACATCTAATAATATCTCATATAATTAAGTGGACTATTTTTTTTGTCTCAAAAAAAGGTTCTCCGAACCAGGAATTTAACAGGTAAACTTTTGACTTGTTTTTGAAACCCGCTAATTCAGGTTCAAAATCGCCACCCTTCAAATAAATTATCCCGTTTTTTATTGGATTATTGTTTTGCTTTTTTATTTTTCCTTTTACCCACCCATGAAAAACAGGAAGTGAAGTCACTGCCCTGCTCACTACAAAATCAAATGATTGGGTCAAATCTTCAGCCCTTGCTTTTTCAGAAGTAACATTTTCGAGATTCAATCCAGAAACCACAGCTTCCACCACTTTGATTTTTTTTCCGATGGAATCGACAAGGTGAAATTGTGCCCCAGGAAACATAATGGCAAGGGGGATGCCCGGAAAACCGCCACCAGTGCCAACGTCCAATACGGATGTACGAGGGACAAATTGCACAAACCTGGCAATTGCAAGGGAGTGCAAAACATGCCGCTCACACAATTGGTCGATATCCTTACGTGAAACCACATTGATTTTACTGTTCCAGTCTTCGTAAAGGGGCAGGAGCATTTCAAATTGCGATTTTTGCAAATCGGTCAATCCGGGAAAATACTTTTGAACAATCTTCATTGATCTTTTTATTTGCGGGTGCAAATATAGAGGGAATTTTCATTTGAACTTGAAGTAGTTAGGGACAATTTAATTGGCAATCATTGTTTTCCATTTGGGAACCGTGAAAGAAAACGAGCTTCCCTGGTTTACCCCGCTCACTACGGACAATTGCCCACCATTTTTCTCCACAAAATCTTTTGAAAGGATCAGACCAAAACCAGTACCTTTTTCCCTGGCTGTCCCCCGCTTACTGAAGTGCATGTCTTTTTTGAATATCTTTGAAAGTTCCTGTTCGGAAATCCCGATTCCATTGTCCTGTATAACGACCTCGATATCACTTCCCCGGTCAACGGCATGAATAGAAACTTCACCACCCTCTTTGGTAAATTTAATGGCATTGTAAATCAGGTTCCGCAAAACGGTACTCAACATATATTCATCGGCAAATACGGTGATACCGGAATGTATATCGGAATGCAACTTGATCTTTTTATTGAACGCGGAACTCTTGAGCAGTAAAATGGTTTGGTTTACAATATCCTTCAAGTAGATTTTCAATGGGTTGAAATGAACATTGTGCTTATGGACACGCACCCAAAACATAAAATTTTCGAGCATTTCATGGATCGAACCCGCCGTATCCCTAACATTAAGTAGTAGCTCATTGGTGGTAGCCTTGTCCAAAAGCTCCGGCTCGGTGGTCAACACATCCATCAATATCTTGATGCTGCCAATCGGGCCTTTCAAGTCATGGGCGAGCACAGAATAGGTTTTTTCGCGGCTCAGGCCACTTTTTGGCAGGGTTTCCTTAACTGCTTTGTTTTCTACAAAATCCCGCTTGGATTCAGGGCAATCCGACTTATTATCATCAGATGATTTCTTATCGAAACTAATAAACACTTCACGGAGATAGCTTATCATATGGCCCCTCATTTCCTCAAATTCCATACGGCTACCATTTAGCCCCATTAAGTCGGAATTATCCTCCATTCGTTTGTAGGCAACGAGTTCATCCTTAAAAATTATCCGGCAGGCCGGATTGTTCAGCTTGTCCCTCACAAAACGGATAAACCGGTAAACCTGATCCTCGTTAAATTTACCCCTGTTGACAAGCACAAGTACGAGGGATGGGTTATCGGCACCCTGTTCAAAGGCCGATTCCATGGTGACAGCGCCCAAAACACCAAAATGTTCCCCGCGAAAAGCAAAATGCTTCAGGGCACTCTTTACAAGCTTATGGGATTCCTTGTCAGGATCAATGATCATTACCGCACATCCATTCCCACTTATGTTTTTCAGACAGTCGGGCTGAAGTTTTGGAATAACCGATATTCCACTGATGTCTTCTGATTTGGATTTCACAATTTCAAAATTCTCGTTTAAATAGGACGGAAAGCCCTACGCAAACTCCATACCCAAACCTGTAAGTATATGGATTTCAGAAAACAAACAAAATACCGAAGGGAAAAACCCTGGTTTTTTCGACGAAAACGGATAAAATTGTATCTGTTTACGGGGGGAAGTTATTGATGGGCAAATAAATCAATCAATTGCCCGGTTCAGGAAATGCACCAAAGGGACCATTGCACCAAAGGCATTAATCACATATTGCCCAAGGGCTTCAGAAACAATTTGTTTATCGTCCAAGGGCTTTAACACAACATAGCTTTTCATTTTCAACAATTCAATGTCAGGAAAATCAGCCGGGAACCCTTTCGGTGGCCTCTTTAGTTTTTCGCCCTCTATTTCATCAAAATAATCCTTGAAGGCCTTATCCTGGATTATCCCTTTGAACTCGTCCACATGGTACATAATCTCACTGCGGACTTTTTTCAAAACATCTAAAGGGGGCATGTACATTCCCCCGCCAACAAAAGATTTCCCAGGTTCCACATGAAGGTAATATCCTGCATGGCCCCCTTTTCGCCCCCCTTTGGCAATAAAACCCCCAAAATTTGTTTTGTAAGGTGATTTATCTTTGGAAAACCTCACGTCCCTAAAAATCCGAAAGATGCTTTTCTTTGCATCGGGCGTTCCAATTTGGGGATCGAGTTTATAAAGTTTGGGGATAACCGAATTGATCAATCCCTCGAATTCCCTTTTTGCATTTTCATATTGCTTTCGGTTTTCGTTGAACCAATCACGGTTGTTGTTCGATTTTAATTCTTTCAGAAAGGCAAGCACAGGTTGTAAATTCATAGTGACAGCTTAAAATATTAAATCCCTAAAGGGGACTTCTATTAATTCATTCGCATCAAGATTTTCAGGGTTTTTCATAGGCAATGAAAATTTTAGAAACACTATCGGGATAATGTAAAAAAATTTGAAGAAGAATATGGAAAACCCTGGAAACCCAAAGGGAACAAATATAATAAACAATTTGGCACCGTTAAAACTTTTCTCAATAGTTTAGGCCATTCAGGACAATTTGTGCCTTGCCTGCCTGCCTGGCCGGCAAGGCAGGCACCTTGTTCATCCTATTTGTTTCTTGAAAGTAATTAATTAACAGAAGTCCCCTTAAACAATACAATCCCCAAGAACATATTGTTCGTTTCAAACCGGATTTGCCCCCATCTGACCACACAACACTGCAATCCATATTTTTTCTTGTGGTATCACAAAGAATCTGTACATTTGAGCAACAAAATTTCGGCCTATGAGATACATAACAATACTCCTCTTTGTTTTATTATCCACTATTTAAGGCATTGCTCAAAACCAAGCACTTGGAGGTCGTTCTGCCGGATTGGCCGGGACATCCGTAACGCTTACCGATATTTGGTCAACACATAACAACCAGGCTGCCCTTGCCGAAATTGAACATATTGCAGCCGGTTTTTATTATGAAAACCGGTTTGCCGTAAACGAACTAAGTTTGAAGTCCGCGGCTTTTGTGCTGCCCGTAAAAAATGGGGCTTTTGGCGTAAACCTGTCCTATTTTGGCTATTCGCAATACAATGAACAGAAGGTTGGGCTTGCTTACGGGAGGAAACTCGGCAAGCACTTTTCAGCAGGTTTGCAACTGGATTATCAATCCGTTAGCATTGGTGAGAATTATGGCAGCACGGGATTTCTCACATTTGAATTGGGCCTCTATTCCAAGATCACCGATGACTTTGTAATTGGCGCACATGTTTATAACCCATTCAACACAAAACTTTCCAATGAACTGGAAGAAAAAACCCCGGCCATATTCAAACTGGGGATGGCCTATTCTTTTTCCGATGAACTAAGGCTTAGCATCGAGACCGAAAAAAACACCGATTACAAACCGCTTCTTCGTGGAGGATTGGAATACGATATTGTCGAAATGCTTTCGGTAAGGATAGGATATTCAACGATCCCATCAACTGTTTCTTCTGAAAAATTCAATATATCTTCCATGTATTCCTTTGGTTTTGGGCTGAACATCAAGGCTTTGAAAATCAATTTTGCATCTTCCATCCACCAGACTTTGGGCTGGTCGCCACAGGTTTCTATTTCTTACAATTTCAATTAGGATGAAAGGCAAAAGGCTTGAAATAGGTTTGTTCGTCAATAAAACCCTGAAGGTTTTTATTTTGGTTTTGCTGTTGTCAACTTTTGGGACGAAGCTTTATTCACAGGTCGAAACCGAGAAAACTGGAAAAGCCGTCACCGACCTTTCGGATAAAATCGAGAACATAGCAGAAGAAACCGATGCAAACCTGGATTATACCGAGATGATCGAAAGTTTGCGCTATTATCTCGAAAACCCGCTCAACCTTAACTATGCTTCCGATGAAGATTTAAAGAAACTCATTTTCCTCAACAACCTGCAAATCTATAACCTGAAGGCCTACATTGCTACTTACGGTGAGATGTCAAGCATTTACGAACTTCAGGGCATTGATGGCTTTGATGAAGAAACCATCGAAAAAATCCTGCCCTTTGTATATGTGAGCAAGGAAAAGACAAAATACAAAATCACTTTCAAAAAAGCGGCAAAATATGGCAGGCACGACGTTTTCCTGCGCTATCAACGTGTTCCGCAACAACAGGCCGGCTATGCCCCGATCGATGATTCAACTTTTTATGAAAACCCAAATTCACGCTACCTTGGCAGTCCAGACAAAATCTATATCCGTTATAAATACAGCTATTTCAACAACATCCGTTTTGGGTTCACCGCCGAAAAAGATGCCGGGGAGCCTTTCCTCACAAAAAACGTAAACGATTCCATTTTATCGCTCACCGAAGGAAAACTCAAAAACGGCTTTGACTATTTCTCCTTTCATTTTCATTTGAAAGACATTGGCCACATCAAGGCACTTTCACTCGGGGATTACCAATTGCAATTCGGGCAAGGGCTTACCATGTGGTCGGCACTAGCTTTTGGAAAGAGTGCCGATGCCAATAACGTGAAACGTTTTGCAAGCGGGTTGAGGCCTTACTCTTCTGTCAACGAAAACCTGTTTATGCGCGGGGCGGCCGCCACCATTGCCCTGGGGCATTTTGATGTGACCGCTTTTTATTCCGACCATAAAATAGACGCCAACGTGGGCGATATCGATACGATTACCAATGAAGTGCGTTTTATCACTTCCATTCAGGAGAGTGGCCTGCACCGCACAGTGAATGAAATCCTGGATAAAAACGCCATATCCGTAAAGCTGATCGGGGGAAATGTAACCTATAATGGCAAAAGGATCAAGCTGGGAGTTACCGGTTTCAAGACACAATTGGGATCGGATCTGCAAATTGGCAATGCGCCTTATCAGCAATACAACTTCAGTGGCTCCGAAAATATAAACGGTGGACTTGATTACAGTTATCTTGTTAAGAACGTGAATTTCTTTGGTGAATTGTCCATGAGCAAAAACGGGGGTTTTGCACAAATCCATGGCTTAACGGTCAGCCCACATCCCAGGTTGCTCTTGACTTTGCTTTACAGGAACTACAGCAAGGATTTCCAGAATATTTTCAGCAACGCATTTTCGGAAGCCAGCCGCAACCAGAACGAACAAGGGTTCTACACCGGACTTGGCTTAAAGCTTTCGGGAAAGTGGTCCATGACGGCCTATCTCGATAATTTCAGTTTTCCCTGGTTGCGTTTTGGCGTGGATTCCCCTTCCAAAGGGAACGAGTTCCTGGTCCAGTTGAACTATAATATGTCGCGCAAGGTGCTGATGTATTTCAGGCTGCGGCAAAAAAACAAACAGGTGAACAAAAGCGGGGAAGGGTATGGATTGACGCCAGTCGAAAACACCCGGAAAAATTATTTTCGCTACCATGTCCAATATTCAGTTTCGAATACGGTTATGCTGAAAAACCGATTTGAAGTGATTACGTTCAGGGAATCGGACAGTTACCGTGGCGTGGGCTACCTGCTGTACCAGGACGTTGCCTGGA
>JAJRTT010000310.1 GCA_024278155.1 Bacteroidota bacterium
ATGCTCAAATATATACATTGCCTCAAGTTGGTGTTGTTGCCAACTTGTCAATTTACCCTTGCTGTGCCTGAATGGCCGTAATCACCACGGTGTTCACAATATCCTCAACGAGGCAGCCCCGGCTGAGGTCGTTCACCGGTTTGTTCAATCCTTGCAAGACCGGGCCGATGGCAATAGCATTGGCCGAACGTTGAACGGCCTTATAGGTATTATTTCCTGTGTTAAGGTCGGGGAAAATAAAGATGGTTGCTTTTCCGGCAACATTGCTGCCCGGCATTTTTTTATGGGCCACCGAAGCATCAATGGCCGCATCATATTGGATAGGCCCGGCCACTTTCAGGTCGGGGCGCAGTTTCTGGATAATTTCCGTGGCTTTCCGTACCCTGTCCACGTCCTGCCCTTTTCCCGAGGCTCCCGTTGAGTAGGAAAGCATGGCAATCCGGGGCTCAATGCCGAACATCTGTGCGGTGTCCGCCGAACTGATGGCAATGTCGGCCAATTGTTCCGAATTGGGGTTGGGGTTGATGGCACAATCGCCATAAACCAGGACTTTGTCCTCAAGGCACATAAAGAAAGAACTGGAAACAATGGAGACTCCGGGCTTGGTTTTCACAAATTCAAAAGCCGGCCGGATGGTATGTTGGGTAGTATGTGCCGCACCTGAAACCATTCCGTCCGCATGGCCTTTGTGCACCATCATTGTCCCGAGGTAGCTTACATCGTACATGATGTCCCGGGCCGCCTGTTTCGAAATCCCTTTGTGTTTTCGTAAGCGGTAGTATTCAGCGGCATATTCGTTGATCAGGTCGTTGTCGTAAGGGTCGATAATGTTCACCCCTTTGATATTGGCGCGGAGGCTGGCCGCTTTTTTAAAGATTTCCTCCTCATTGCCCAATAAGGTAATGTCCACCACATCCCTCCTCATTAAAATATCTGCAGCTTTCAAAATCCTGTCATCGGTTCCTTCAGGAAGTACGATATGTTTCCGATCGGCTTTTGCCCTTTCAAAAAGCTCATATTCGAACATCAATGGCGTAACCGTGTTTGTGCGCGAAATCGTGATCCGTTTCTCCAGTTCTTCGGTGTTGACATATTTTTCGAAATGCCCAAGGGCTGTTGCGATGCGTTGCCTGTTTTCGGGGAAAAGCAAAGGCTTGATATTGTGAACGTCCATGGCCACCGAAAAGGTGTCCTTGTCCACTTTGAAAATGGTAAGCGGGAGATGGCTCAAACCGGCAAGCAGTTTTTTGATTTGTTTGTTGGGTTCAAAAGTCCCTGTAAAAATAATTCCCGACACTTTTGGGAAATTTTGCGAGACCAGGCTCAGGGCAAGCCCGGCCAGCAAGTCGATCCGGTCGGCGGGCATGATGACCATGGTGCCTTCTTCGATATATTCCAGCACATGTTCCAGGTTCATGGCGGCCACCTTGCAATTGTTCACATCATAGCTTAGCGATTCTTCCGTCCCGAATATTTTTTTTGCGTTCAGGGCATCGCCCACCTGCCGCATGGTAAGCTTTTGCAGTTGCGGCTGTTCGGGGATTATGAAACCAATATCGTCTTCCTCCTTGTATTTTTCGAGGATGGTTTTCAGTTTATCAAAGTCGGCAGGGTTGGCACGGTTCACGATCACGCCGATGCTCGTACATTTTTCCTCGGCCATTTTCCCCTTCATGATCAGGATGGAATCGGCCACGGCAACGGGATCGTTGTTGTAACCGCTTACCACCGACATGATGGGGCAGCCCAGGTTGTTGGCGATTTTCAGGTTAAAATCAAATTCGTATGCGCTCAGGTGTGTACGGAAATCGGTCCCTTCCACCAGCACGAAATCACATTTTTCTTCCAACTGCTTGTATTTCCTGAGAATGGTTCCATGGATGGCATCGTCGTCGCCCGACTGGAGGAGGTCGGCCATTTCATCGCTTGCCAGGCCGTACATCTGTTTATAGTTGAACTTTAAGTTAAAGCGTTCTGAAATCAAACGGATGTGGTGGTCCATCTCATTGGCCGATCGTACAAGTGGACGGAAGAACCCGATTTTGGTGATATGCTTGGCAAGGAAGTCCATGATCCCAAGGATGATGATGGACTTTCCGGCTTCCTTTTCAGCAGCGGCTACATATAAATTTTTCGACATTTCCTTTTAAGCTCTAATTTTCTGCGAAAGTATCAAATTCCAAAGTGCTACAATGAAAAAACGAGGAAAAAAGGTTATATTTGTGGAATGAATGCCAACTCACTTGTGATGTACGGTCAATATTGTCGATGTTTAAGATATTTGATGGAAAACCATAAAAGGGCTGATACTTTAAAACATTAGGGCCATTGCAGAAATAGATGTATTATTGGAGATATACAATTGTTGGGCGTCAATAGATAAACCGCAAGGAATAAACAAAATATGAAAAAATGGACTTTTAAAATGCCCTTACCGGCAATGTACCAAATGAACTAAAAGAATAAAATCCGGCGCTGTCCATGACTAAACAAAGAGTTGTGAAAATCTCCCCAGTTGATTTCGATCCTATTCTTGCTCAATTTTATTTTTTCCCATTTCCTTCCGTTTCATAAAACCCCATACGGCTGTGGAAGGGATTACCAAAATGGCCGTGGGAATGGTTGACTCGATGGGTTTGGGTGTCCCTTTCAGGCTGTGCACACCGTAGGTCAACCCAATGGAAATAAGGGAAGGGACAAGAACGGCCACCGCGAGGGCAAGGGCCTTTTTGCCGATGTGGGTCGCCAGCAATTCACATCCGCGCATAATAAGCCCACCAAACATAAACGTATATACAGCCTGTTTTAATGCCGCTGTTGTTGCAGTTTGCAAATCAAGGATACCGTAATAATTTATCACGAACACAATCGTTCCCATCGCAATGGCACCGTACAAGCCCATTTTATAGTCAATGAATCTACTGCCAAACCCAATTATGTTTTTCATCGCCCTGGTATTTTGCCGTGCCTGCAAATTAACCCATAAATTTTCAAAGCAACGTCACCAAAGCCAATTAAGTTGTTTTTCAAGTTCAATAGGGAAATCAGGCTTTTTTGAACAGTTCCCAACCTGAGCGGTTCATGGATGAGAACCAAAGACCGATGGGGTCCGGGAAATTCAATCGGGGCAAAAGCCTTAACATGATTTTTGCTTTGTCGGCCTTTGTAAAGGAATTGAAAAAGTGAAGAAATTATGAATTTTTAAGGTTAAAACAGTATTGGTTATATTAAAATTGTTGTAAAGTTGCACCCGAAATCATTTAAAACCCACTCAAAATGAAAAAAACCTATTTCCTCGCAGTTATCCTTTCCTTGATATATCTGCAAATATATGCACAAATAAATTTTACCGAGCATGGCATTTCCACAAACGCAGATGCCGCCAATTCCGTATTTGCGATTGACCTCGACAAGGATTCTGACATGGATGTACTTTCGGCTTCGGGAAACGATGACAAAATTGCCTGGTACGAAAACAATGGGAACCAAGATTTTACGGAGCATATTATATCAGCAAACGCAGATGCGGCATATGCTGTGTTCGCAATTGACATGGACGGTGACTCCGATATTGACGTGCTTTCCGCTTCCATGTTCGACGATAAGGTTTCGTGGTACGAGAACAATGGCAGCCAGGAATTTACCGAACATATAATTACAACGAACGCAGATGGGGCTATCTCGGTATTTGCTATTGACCTCGATGGCGACTCCGATATCGATGTGCTTTCAGCTTCAACGAATGACGACAAAATAGCCTGGTACGAAAACAACGGAGACCAAAGTTTTACAGAGCACATTATTTCCACAAACGCCAATTCTGCCAGATCGGTATTCGCCATTGACTTGGATGGCGACACGGATATCGACATACTTTCGGCCTCTTATAACGATAACAAAATAGCGTGGTATGAAAACAACGGCAACGAAGATTTTACTGAACATGGCATAACCGCAAATGCGGAAGGTGCTATTTCTGTATTTGCGATTGACATTGACAGTGATACGGATATAGATGTTTTGTCGGCTTCACGCCTGGACGACAAAATAGCCTGGTACGAAAACGATGGGAGCCAAAATTTCACGGAACACGGCATATCAACGATAGCGGATGCCGCAAGGTCGGTATATGCCACCGACATGGATGGCGACTCCGATATTGACGTGCTTTCAGCTTCAGACGAGGACGACAAAATTGCCTGGTACGAAAATGATGGGAGCCAAAGCTTCACCGAGAATACCGTATCTTCAAATGCAGAAGCCGCCACCTCGGTATTTGCCATTGATGTTGATGGCGATGCTAATATTGATTTGCTTTCAGCTTCAGCCGATGATGACAAGATAGCCTGGTACGAAAACCACAACGGCCTGACTAATATTGAGGTCGGCAAAAAAACCGATATCGCTATTTACCCAAACCCAACCAAAGGGAAAATAAACATTACGGGCGAGGGCATTGTTTCCATAAAGGTACTGGACACAAAAGGGGTCGAGGTCATTCACCTGGAATCGGACTTTGGCCAGGGCACAACAATTGACTTAAGCAATCGGGTAAAGGGATTGTACTTTGTTAAAGTCAGGGCGAAGAAAGGGATAACAGTAAAAAATATCGTTCTGGAATAACTTGATCGCCAATCGAAAAGCAACTTGATGCTTTCAACAAGTGCCCCGATATACCAAACACAAAAGAAATATCCCTTATCAACAGAAGTCCCCTAAGCTTATCGATCGATTGTCGGTTATCTGTCAACTTTCAAGCTGTGCCCGACATTGGTCAAGCATATCAAAAAACTTAGTAATTTTGGACATTCTTCTTCCCAAAAGAATTGGATGTGTATATTGATAAATTAAGGCGGGCAATTTCTCTCGAAATTAAAATGTTATGAAACTAAATAAAAGCATTCGGTTCATCGTTCTTTCGGCAATTCTTTTTAGTGGGTTACTGTCGTGCACCAATTACGAACAGCAAAAAGTTGATGTGGATTTTTCGGATACGGTTTCTGCTAAATTAAATACCGTTAGCGATAGTTTATCGCCCGTTTACATTGCCATTGCCTCCATGACCTCTCCCCGCGAGACATTTAACTATTACCATGACCTGATCAATTTCATCTCCGGGAAAATTGGCCATCCCATTTATTTCAAGCAAAAAAAAACCTATGAAGAGGTGAACGAACTATTGGAAACCGGCGAAGTTGATTTTGCGTTTATTTGCTCGGGGGCCTACATCGAAGAAGCCAGGCACAAGCACGTGAAATTATTGGTGGCCCCGGTCATCAACGGACAGACATACTATCAGGCATACATTATCACACAAAAGAATTCACCGGTAAACTCTTTTGAGGAACTGGAAGGCCACAGTTTTGCCTACACCGACCCCTTGTCAAACACGGGGTACTTATACCCGAGGAGGCACCTCTATAATATGGGGACCAATGAAAACCTGTTTTTCTCAAAAACAATTTTCACAAACGGGCACGACATTTCCATACAAATGGTGAACCGGGGGATCATTGATGCTTCATCGGTGCATGGTTTGATCTTCGATTACATTGCAAGCATTTACCCACAGCGCGTTGAAAACATCAAGATCATCGAAAAATCCACATTGTTTGGGATACCACCGGTGGTTACCCCAATTAACCTCGACAAAAAATCGTTCAAGAAATACCGCGACATCTTTCTTGGCATCAATGAAGACAGTATTGGCATGGAAATATTGAGAAAATTGAAAATCGAAAAGTTTGTGATCGTGAACGACAAGATCTACGACAATGTCAGAAAGTTAAAAATCCAATAAATGAAAACCATCAACCTTCCCCTATTCTGGAAATTTGCTTTCACTATTATCACCTTGGTTTTTATATTTGGCACGATAAACATGTACATTTTATGGAAATCGGTTTACCAGTCGTTTGAGAAGGAAATTGATAAGCGTTGTGTGGTGTTGTCGGATATTATTTCACAAAAAGCACTTACACCCATCGTTTACGATGATGTGGTAAGCTTGTACAATATCCTCGACGAATTGCAGCGGAGCGATAAAAGCATTGCCTATATTTTCCTCACCGACAACAACAGGAATGTACTTGCAAAAACCTTTGATTCCGGTGTCCCGGCAAGTTTACTGCAAGCCAATACGATCAAGTCGCAACAATATAACATCGAGGTGCTGAACATCGAGCACTATCGATACAAAACCATCAGGGACATTGCATACCCTATCCTGAACGGGGATATTGGAATGGTCCGATTGGGGCTTGTGGAAGACACCATCCGAAGTGAAATAATAGATGCCACCAAAACATTGGTGCTCATGATATTGTTGTTCCTTGCCGTTGGCTTGTCGGGTGCGTTTGCTTTCTCCTATTTAATCACCTCACCAATTAAGATTATCAACCAGCAGGCACAATTGGTGAAACTGGACTCAATAAACCCGGGCATCCTGGAGATTAAATACCCAAGGTACAAAAGGCTGTTCCGTTTGTACTTTCGCGATGAGCTTGATATATTGGTGGCAAGGTTCAGGGAAATGCTTGTCAGGCTGAACCAGAATTATTCGGAATTACAGAAAACACGGGATTCATTTGTACAGGCCGAAAAAATGGCCGCCATCGGAACGCTCGTTGCAGGTATCGGGCACGAAATAAACAATCCCATTTCCGGTATTAAAAACTGTGCTATCCGGATTGCGAAAAAACCGGAGAATACAGAACAGACCCTGAAATATATAGCGTTGATAAAGGGTGCGACCGATAAAATGGAAAATGTAACCCGGCATTTACTGGATTTTAGCCGGACCCAAGAAACCGAGTTTACACAGTTGAGCCCGGCTTCGATACTGGATAATTCCATCTCATTGATTTCCTTTAAGGCACAAAAGGCAAAGATTGTCATAAACAGGGACTACGACAAGGGAATAACAATTACGGGAAACCCAAACCAATTGGAACAGGTTATCCTTAATTTCCTGATCAACAGCCTCGATGCCATTTCGGAAAAAAGTATCGACAATGCAGGTTTCCAAGGCGAAATCAATGTTGTTTTGCGAAAAAACGATTCGCATATATTGATGCAGGTCCGGGACAACGGGATCGGGATCCCCTTAAAAATAAGGAGAAAACTGTTCGACCCGTTTTACACAACGAAAGAAGCCGGCAAAGGGACAGGCCTTGGACTGTACGTTTCATTTAATATTATCAAGGAACATAAGGGGAAAATTTATTTTGACAGCAAGGAGGGTGAAGGTTCAACGTTCAGCATTGAATTGAATGAAGGGAAGGGCGATCAGGCATAGGGCGAAATAACAAAAGGCGGTCAAATACAGTTAAGGGGATTTATATGTACTTTTATGGTTTACTTTTTTAGCCTATGAAAATATTTGTTGTAGATGATGAAAGGATAATACGTGTTTCGCTTGTGGATGACCTCCGTGATGCCGGATACAAGGTCAGGGAATTCTCGAATGCAAGGATTGCCCTGGCGACCATGCAGGAGGATATGCCGGATGTGGTGATCTCCGACATGAAGATGCCGGAAATGGACGGCCTGGAATTTATCAAGAAAGCCAAAGAGCTGGACCCGGACGTATATTTCATCATGATGACGGCCTTCTCCACCGTTTCCACAGCAGTGGAAGCCATGAAACATGGCGCCTATGATTACATCAACAAACCCTTCAACAACGAAAAACTGTTGATTATCCTTCGGCGCATCAAGGAACTGATAAAAGTAAAGGACGAAAACAAATACCTCAGGAAACAAATCGAACAGGAATTCGACCTTTCGTCTTTTGTTGGGAAAAGCGGGCCCATGACCGAGGTTTTTGATTTGATAAAAATCGTTGCCGACAAAACCACATCTGTTCTGATTACCGGGGAAACAGGTACAGGAAAAGAACTCCTTACCAAAGTGATCCATTACAACAGCAACCGCCGTAAAAACCCCCTGATAAAAGTAAGCTGCGCCATACTGAACCGGGAGATTTTCGAAAGCGAGCTGTTCGGTCACGTCAAAGGTGCTTTTACCGGGGCCGACAGCGATAAAAAAGGACGCTTTGAACTGGCAGATACAGGTACTATTTACCTCGACGACATCGACGATGTCCCACTGGAATTGCAGGTTAAACTATTACGGGCACTGGAAGAAAGGGAAATCGAAAGGCTTGGCGGGAAAGAACCCATTAAAATCGACTTCCGTGTAATCGCATCTACAAAGAAAGACCTAAAAAGGTTGGTTGAAGAGGGGAAGTTTCGCGAAGACCTTTTTTATCGTCTCAATGTATTCCCCATCAATATACCACCATTGCGCGAAAGGGTTTCCGACATCCCTGCACTTGTGGACCATTTTGCCTCCCTTTTTTCAGAAAAAGAGCCCATTGTGATAAGCCCGGAAGTTTATGAAACCCTGAAGGCCTATCCATTCCCCGGAAATGCCCGTGAACTGAAAAACCTGACCGAGCGTTTGGTACTACTGGCAAGGGATAACAGGATAACGGGGAAAACCATCCCCAACGAAATCAAATTCCCTGGGCGCACCCTCATTTGCTCCAGCCCCGAAAATAAGACCCTGACCGAAATCCTGGAAGAAGTGGAACGCAACACTATTTTCATGGCCCTTGACCAATCGCAGGGCAATAAGGCAAAAGCAGCTGAGATGCTGGGGATACCGGCCTCCACCTTAAAATCGAAACTTGCGAAATATTAGTTTTATTTCCGACGACGAACCACCGTTGATTTTCGTCGAGAAACCGTCGAAATTCCGGCTTCTGCAATTCACCCGAAAACAGTCCATCATTTTTTCCGGTTATCCTTACAGTTTGATTTCCCATGTTTTACGATCATGTTTTTCAGAATAACAGTTTGTTGGAAACCCAACGGCATAGGTGTTGCCATACTGATGGCAATTAAAAAAATTCAATAAACTAACATTAAATTAAAAAATTAGAACAATGAGAAAAAATTGGTTATTTAAAACGTTCGCGATCCTGTTTATGGGATTGCTGGTTATCAACATCTCTTGTAAAAAAGACGAAACAACAGATGAGCCTGATGGCCCAACGGATCCAGGCACGAGCACAACAGAATTGCTGGTAAAGAAATTTGCTTCTGCACCTACCATGGATGGCAACATTGACGACATGTGGGGAACAGTCCAAACATTGACCGGCACAACAGAAGTTCCAGCCCTTGCAGCCCGTAACACCTATTTGAACAGTGACGGTGAAGGCGTTGAAGAAGGACTTGGTCTGTTTGAGCCCTATTCAGGTGAAAAGTATAATTTCAAAATGCGCTCCGGCTATTTTGGCGACAGGATTTATTTCCTTTTGGAATGGGACGATGCCAAAGACAGCAAGGACAGACAGTCATGGTATTTCGACCCAAGTGATAATCTTTGGAAAGGTGAGCATAAATATGCCAATACTGCCAATGACAAATTTTATGAAGATAAATTTGCTATGTTGTTCCCCATTGGTGAAGTTGCCGGGTTTAGTACTTCGACTTGCTATGCTACATGCCATGAAAACCTGGAAATTGTAAATGCCAAGGATAAACATACAAGGCATTACCTTACAGGTCAAAACGAAAAAATCGATATGTGGCACTGGAAACGCGTTAGGGGAACCTATGCCGATCAGGTTGACGATCAAATGATGACCTATGATGCACCTCCCTACAATTCATCTTCCAATGGAAGGCATGGTGATTCAACTGGGGAAGCTGGTTATTCAGGCAACTCACAAACCCTTAACAATGGAGAAGATGATGTAAGTGTTCCCAAATACATTATCCCTGGGAAAACCGATTATTACTGGATCAGTGTTGATGAAATTTCTGATGGTACCGCAAGGGCAGTCGTTGCTGTTGATTTAGATGGTAAGCTTACCTTGGACCATGATGTTGTCATAGACCCATCTCAAGGTGGATTTGAACAAGGTTCCGGAAATATGCGCGTACCAAGTGTAACAACCAAAGCCTTCACAGGAGGCAGGGCAGATATCGATATCAAAGCCGTTCATACAGGTACAGGTTGGGTTTGTGAATTCACACGTAAGCTGAACACCAGTGATCCTGATGATGTTGTATTCAATGTTTCCGAAGAATTGGACTTTGGTCTGGCTATTTTTAATAACGCTGCTATTGCACACGCTATTAAGCCTAACCTTAAAATGAAATTCGAAAACTAACACACTTTTATAGGTAGCAGCTGCCAAACCGGGCAACTGCTGCTTTTTTCCTTTTTAAATTTTAACCTGATTTATTTTATCACTTCATTCAACATACAATGAAAAAGATACTTAGTGCCCTTACGATTTTCGGATTAGTTTTTACAATGACTTTTCTGTCCTCTTGCGAAAAAGCCTATCTGGTTCCCGAGGAACAAGTTATAGAGAATGTTTCATTTTCAAGTGAAGTGCAACCATTCTTTGATGCCAAATGTATTGAATGCCATAATGGTAGCGGAATCCCACTTAACCTGACATCGCCCGGTTCGTACGATGCGATTATCAGTGGGGATTATGTTGATACGGAAAACCCCGCAGACAGCAAATTGTATTTGAAAATAATGCCTGGCGAAAGCATGTCGGATTACGCCTCCCCGTCCGAAAGGGAGTTGACGTTGGCATGGATTACAGAAGGTGCTAATAACAATTAACAAAACATGGATATGAAAACTTCAATATTAAAGACTTTTGGTATTCTTTCGGCCTTGATGATTGCATTTGCAGTTAACCCTGTTTGCCTTAAGGCACAGGATGATGCCACTAAGAAAAAACCAACCGAAAAAAAAGCCGACAAGCCCGTACGCAACCCTTGGGAAGCAGGAATGCTTATCGAAACCCAGACCGATCTTGTTTGGGCGCCAAAGACATTGGAATTTGTTATTCAGCACCGTTTTGGGGAACTCAACAGTGGCACATTTGACCTGGCCGGTTTGTATGCCCCCTCCAACATCAGGATAGCCTTGAATTATGGCCTTTTCAAAAATGCCCAAATAGGTATCGGGACAACGAAAGACAATAAATTGCAAGACCTGAACTGGAAATACAAAATCCTGACACAAACGAGATCGGGCAGTATGCCAATCGCACTTACTTACTACGGAAACGTGGAGTACGATGCCAGGGACAAAGAAAACTTTGGCGCCTCGGCCGAATACAAAAGCTCTTACAGAATGTCCTATTTCAACCAACTGATCATAAGCCGTAAATTCTCAAAAGCGGTTACTGCACAAATTACCGGAAGCTATGCACATTACAATCTTGTTGATACGGTTTTCACACCCGATTTGAAACATGATAATTTTGCGGTTGGCGTGGCCGGAAGGGTAAAAATCAGCAGGCAAACTTCCATCATTGTTGAATATGATGTGCCGCTCACAACACCGGACTACATCAAGCCAAATTATTCCATCGGTGTCGAAATGGCAACAAGCTCACACGCTTTTCATATTTTCATTACCACTTATGATGGCATTAGCCCCCAAAGGAACCTTACATACAATACAAACGATTTCTTTAACGGGGACTTCCTGATTGGATTCAACATTACAAGGAACTGGAACTTTTAACCCAATATTGCCATGAAGAATAAAAAGGGACTAATCAAACAAGATTCAGGGAGAAGGAAGTTTTTGAAGATGGGGATCTTTGCCAGCGGTGCAGCAGTAACAGCTGTTGGGTTGAATGTATTTGCCGATGACAAAACCACAGGTGAAAAGGTGAAGGTGATGACCACGGACGGCAAAACCGTTGAGGTTGACAGCGGATCCCTCGAAAAGGAATCATGTTGTAATTCGCACGCCGTAAGCAACAAAGAAGCAAGGGAAGGGATGCCCGGCAAAAAATTCGTCATGGTGGTTGACCTTTCCCGGTGCAGGAACGCCCTGAAATGCCAGGACTCTTGCAATAAGAACCACTTTATCACGGGCCACAATGCCTGGCTGAAAGTATATAATATGAGAGAAAGTGCTGACACGGCACCATACTGGATGCCCATGATGTGCCAGCATTGCGATGAACCTGCCTGTGTGACCGTTTGCCCTGTGGATGCGACCTTCAAACGGAGGGACGGTATCGTGCTCATTGACAACGAACGTTGCATCGGATGCCGTTTTTGCATGGCAGCCTGTCCTTATTCCACCCGGATTTTCAATTGGTCGGAACCGGATCAAAAAGCAGCAATGGAAGCAGTTGATCATTCGCCCAAATATTCTCCCGAACATGCCGGTTCGCCCAGCATAAAAGGGACAGTTGACAAATGTGATTTCTGCCCGCACATGACACGTCAGGGCAAGCTCCCGCACTGTGTTTCGGCCTGCCCCAATGATGTGTTCCTTTACGGGGATGCTTACGAAGATACCGTGACCAATGGCAGTGGACAATCCTATAGGTTAAGTAAATTACTTGAGGACAAGGCCGGGTACAGATATCTCGACAGATTGGGCACACATCCCAGTGTTTATTATTTGCCGCCCGCCGAAAGATCGGATGATTTTGTGGATGGGCTTGAAAATTATACCGAGTTTGAATCAGTACGTAAACCCGAATAACATGTCAAAATACGATGAATTAATAGTAGAACTGGCACCCCGGAAATTTCAACGATACGGGAAAATCTGGACTACCGGGCTCATAATCGTTGTCATTCTTGGTATCATTGCCTATATCGACCAAATCATAAAGGGCCAGGAAGTGACCAATATGCGCGACTATGTGCTTTGGGGCGTTTATATCTCCAACTTTGTGTTTTTCGTGGCCATCAGTTTTGTTGGGTCACTTGGTGCTGCCATCCTTAGGTTGACAAAAAAAGCCTGGCGCACACCATTGGTACGGATTGCCGAAATAATCGCCTTTGCCGCCATTATCATGGCCGGGCTCACAATTATACTGGACATGGGCCGGCCCGATCGCTTGCTCAACCTGTTTATACATGGCCGCTTGCAATCGCCCATAACCTGGGACGTGATAATCATCACCACTTACATTGCCATCAGCTTGCTCATTCTTTATATCCCATTATTGCCCGATCTCGCTATTTTATCAAAATATTTCAAAGGTAAAACCTGGTTGAGCAAATGGTACGGGTTCTTCTCCTTGAAATGGACGGGAAGCAAAAAGCAATGGGAAATCCAATCAAAATCCATTCAGATCGTGGCTGTCCTGATTATCCCTGTTGCGTTGATTTTGCAAACAGTGGATGCATGGCTGTTCTCCACAACATACAGGATTGGTTGGGACAGTACCAATTTTGGGCCCTATTTTATTGCAGGTGCTTTTGTTGTTGGAACGGGGGGGTTGATTTCCGTCATGTACGTATTAAGGAAAGCCTATCACCTGGAAAACCACATTACAAATATGCACTTTGACAAAATGGGCAGATTGCTTGTTTTTGCCTGCCTCGTTTATCTTTATTTCAATATCAACGAGTATTTGCTGCCTGCATTTACAGCACCAAAAGCAGAAACCGAACACCTCGATGAACTGTTCACCGGGCTTTATGCTCCCTTGTTCTGGTTTGTTACCATTGGTGGTTTGATTTTACCTATCCTTATCCTTATTTTCCCGAAAGGCCGTAAACCCTTGCCCTTATTTATTATTGCGCTACTTGTCGTGGTTACTTCCTGGTGGAAAAGATATTTGATCGTTGTTCCCAGTTTATTGCACCCATTTATGCCGATGCAAGGCGTTCCCGAGTCGTGGCACAGCTATTTCCCAAGCCTTCACGAATGGGCAATTGTTAGCGGGACATTGGCGATGGCACTACTTATAATCACCATCCTGGTAAGGTATCTCCCGATAATACCCATTTACCGGACAGCCAAAGAGCAAGGGATTTTAGAAACCGATAAAGAAGGCCAACTATGAAAAAGACCGTAAATAAAAGATATGCTGTACTTGTTCTGATGGGATTCCTGATCATCGGTTTAAGCCCGCAAACAAAAGTATTTGGAAAAAAACACAAGGCCAAGTTGTCGGTTAAGTACAATAAGGTCATGGGGGACCAGGCTTTCTTGTCCATCAATGCAAAGTTCAAGGGCGATGATGGATATGAACCCGCTACCGGATTAAAGCTTTATGTTTACAGGGAAGTGGACGAAGATTCCATTCATCCTGAAGGGGAAATCACGACAGATATGGAAGGGAAGGCGATTTTTGAGATAAAAGCCGCAAATGATGAAGGTGACGATATAGTCACCCATAAATACCTTGTCAACATCGAAAACAACAAGAAATTCAAGGATGCGAGCAAAGCCGTTAAATTCCTGGATTCATATTTGAAGGCGAAAGTTGTTGAGAAGGACAGCAGTTATTCCATTTCTGCGAGCCTGACAGATGCAAACGGCGATCCCATCGAAGGGCAAAAACTGGAGGTGAGGGTACAGCGTTTGTTTGCCCCCTTAACAATTGGCAAATCATCTTATAAAACGGATGAGGATGGGGATATCCTTGTCCCCATTGAGGATCCCTTGCCGGGAATTGATGGTGTCTTGACCTTTGAAGTCGTTTTGGACAATAGGAAATACGGAGTTGTCAAATATATCTTCGATGCTCCCATTGGGAAACAAATAACTGATTTGTCAACATTTGACGATCGAACAATGTGGTCGCCGCCCAACAAGACACCCTTGTTCCTGTGGATTTTCCCAAATATCGTAATATTCGGGATTTGGCTTGTGATCGCATTATTGGTACGCAACTTATTTAAAATTTATAAATCATAAAACAATTAAACATGAAAACATTGACGAACATTTTGATCATCGGCTTAATGGCCATAGGTTTCTACTCTTTCACTTCAAGCGTATATGATGGATGGGTGGTTCCCGATGATTATAAAAGCATGGTAAACCCTACCGACCCTAATGACGACGAAGGACTGGAAATAGGCGAAGAGCTTTACATGAAGCATTGCAAATCGTGCCACGGCAAAGAAGGGCTTGGTGACGGGCCCAAAGCAAAGGACCAGGAAGGCGACCTGGGTGATTTCTCTTCGGAAGAATTCCAGGCACAGACAGATGGTGAACTCTTTTACAAAACCAAAGAAGGGCGGGACGATATGCCAAACTTCAACAAAAAAATACCGGATGATGAAGAAATCTGGTTTGTGGTAAACTACATGAGGACCCTGGGAGAATAAGCAATTGCTGTCCCAAACTCCCCTTTCCCTATCAATCAGAGAGTTTTTCAATAGGATTGAGCATGTTTCAACATTTTGATAATTTTGGCAATGAAACTAAAATATTTCTTACTGACGATATTTATGGGCTTAATGTGGGGTTCATATGCCCAGAAGTACATTACCAAATCAGGCCGGGTAGATATTGTTTCAAATTCCCCACTTTTCACGGTCGAAGGGGTAAATAAGAAGGTTGCCAGTATTCTGAACACTGAAACGGGCGAGTTGGTCATTTCCATGTTGATACGCTCATTTGAATTTGAAGAAGCCCTGATGGAGGAACAGTTCAACGGGAATTACATGGAGAGCAAGACCTACCCAAAATCAATCTTCAAAGGAAGGATAAGCAATATTAAGGAGATCGATTTTGCAAAGGATGGCACATATAAAGCCCAGGTAGAAGGGAAAATCACCATTCACGGGGTAACAAAAGATATCCGGGAACAAGGTTTGATCATCGTTTCGGAAAAAATGATTTTAGCTGAGTCGGAATTCTATATCCCCCTTTCCGATTTCGATATAAAAATTGAAAAGGCGTTTAAAAATTCCATTGACGATAAGGTGTTGCTCAAAGTTAATTTCAAATTCAACAAACAGTAAACAGGGTGAAATTAGGGCAAAAGATCATATTGGTAATTACGGGCATTGTCCTTGTAGTCGGCATTGGCGCCACTTGCTATGTTTTCTATAAGCCCCACAGGAATATCGCAAAGGAAAAACCGGCCTTCAAAATGGAAGCTTCCGGGCTATTCGGGGAATTCAACATGAACGAAGACCTTGGCAATGAAAAATTTGGGGACCAGGTAATCCAGGTGACCGGAAAAGTTGCAGAAATCACAATTGATGACAATGGGATTTCAATAATCCTGAACAACAGCATGGAAGCCATAAACTGTACAATAGATGCTCAATATGAAGAGCGGGCCAGGAAAATCGAGTTCGGCGATTCCGTAACGATCAAGGGAAGATGCGATGGCTTTGACATGATTATGGGCGTGGTATTAAGCAAGTGTATTTTAATTGAATAGTTTTTTTCAACAAATACTTCTCATTACATTTAATATATTTAGTAGTAAATTTGATTTTGCGAAAGGCCCCGGGTTTGGGGTCTTTTGTATTTTACACTCACGGAAATCAGGTTTGTACGGATAATTGTTGCAGATTTTAAATGATTGATTTTGTCAGCATTAATTTGCTTGAGTTCCTTCCCTGGACTCCGGGCTTCAAACAGCATCAATATTCCTTTTTTCCCATGTGATATTCTGCCAGGGCATCAATGGGGGTACGCAAGACTTCTTTTATCCTTAAACCAAACTCAATGGCCACTTCCTTTAAAATATCCTTGAAATAAAAGGCAACGGAACCTGTAAAGCTCAACGGCAGTTTTTTGTAATCGGTATAATGTTCCACCTGGTTGATAAAAAATTCCCTGAAGCTATTGCTCACCAAATCGTAAATGTACTTTTCGGAAAGGTGGTGGGAATAGAAAACGGAAAAGGATGCCAGAAAGCGGTTTGGGAAGGGCATATTGTAAATGGCATCCAGGATATTGTCAAGGGTATAGTTATGCTCCTTCCTGAAAGCAGCATCAATTTTCGGGGGCAGTTTCTTTAACAAATAATCCTTGATGAACAATTTGCCCATATGGGCCCCGCTCCCCTCGTCACCAAAAAAATAACCGAGGGAAGGCTGGTTCTCCACGATCTTTTCCCCATCGAACAGGCAAGAATTTGAACCCGTCCCCAAAATACACGCAATTCCCTTGCTATTGCCCAGAAGGGCCCGTGCCGCACCAAACATATCGGAATGGGTGTTCAGTTCCGCATTCTTGAAAATCCGTACCAGCGCATCTTCCACCATCATACATTTATAGACCGTGGAACAGCCGGCACTATAATAATATACGCTTTTTACCTTTTTGTTCTCGATAAAGGGCACCAGTTCTTTGCTCAGGATTTTCTCCATTTCGTTGGGGCCCACATAATACGGGTTCAACCCAACGGTCTGGAAGCTCTTCTTTTCCCCGCTTTGATTGATCAACATCCAGTCGCATTTTGTGGCTCCGCTATCGGCTATAAGTATCATGCTGTGGTTTTTAAGCATATGGGAAAGTTCTTTTTTACGATACAGAGAATCCCAATGCCATATTATTTTGGATAAAATTAATCAATTTTAGGTACGACCCCTTCAAATGGGATAAAAAAACCGCTCCGCATCACAAAGCGGTTTCAAAATAAAAAGCCCGGAAAATTTTCCGGGCTTTTTGTTTTGATCCAAATTTCATCACATTTTCCCACCTGCATCGGACAGGCAAACCGAGGTGTGTTTAAGTCAGTTGGATTACAGTTAACCCATTTGAATTACAAAAAACAATATTCAAGAAAACAATTAAAAATCAAACAACAAGCCTCGAAATTTCAAATGTTTTGAACACTGAAATTTCGGGGCTTGCAAGTTATTTGAATTTTGCCGTTTGTTTTTTGAAGCTTTTACGCAAACACTTCATAGTGCCTATAAAGGAAACTCTATATTTTTCAAATGGCTTTAAGAAGGCATCAAGAACAAGGCTTGCGAAGCATTTAGTATCCAGGAGTTTACTTTTGTAAATGACTGGGTCTAAATGCAAGCGCAACGCAGTTATTGACGGTTTCTTAGAGCCACTGCATAGTAGCTCAATTCAAATTACAGGATCGGGCCGGCAGCAACCAGCTTCTTGCCTTCTTCGTTATCGGTATATTGCCTAAAGTTGGCAATGAACAGTTTGGCAAGATCGTTTGCTTTTTTGTCCCACTCCTTTGAATCGGCATAAGTGTCGCGTGGATCAAGGATGCCAGGATCGACACCGGGAAGTGCGGTTGGGACCTCAAGGTTAAAAATGGGCATCATTTTCGTTTCTGCCTTATCAATGGAGCCATCCAAAATAGCATCAATGATCCCTCTTGTGTCCTTAATGGAAATCCTTTTCCCGGTTCCGTTCCAACCTGTGTTCACCAGATATGCCTCGGCTCCATGCTCTTCCATTTTCCTCACCAGCTCCTGACCGTATTTAGTAGGGTGAAGTGTGAGGAAGGCTGCGCCAAAACAAGCCGAGAATGTGGGCTGTGGCGTGGTTACACCAAGTTCGGTTCCGGCAAGTTTTGCCGTAAAGCCTGAAAGGAAATGATATTTTGTTTGATCTGCCGTTAGCTTTGAAACGGGAGGCATGACACCAAATGCATCGGCCGTAAGGAAAATCACCTTTTTGGCATGTCCTGCTTTTGAAACAGGCTTCACGATATTGTCGATATGATGGATCGGGTAAGAAACACGGGTGTTTTGTGTAACGGAGCCATCGTCGAAATCAATTTTCCCGTTCTCGTCAACGGTCACGTTTTCCAAAAGTGCATCGCGGCGGATCGCGTTAAAGATATCCGGCTCTGATTCTTTGTCGAGATGGATGGTTTTTGCGTAGCACCCCCCTTCAAAATTGAAAATCCCGTCATCGTCCCAACCATGCTCGTCATCACCGATCAAGGCACGTTTCGGGTCGGTGGAAAGGGTGGTTTTCCCAGTGCCCGACAACCCAAAGAAAATGGCCGTGTCACCATCTTTGCCCACATTGGCCGAACAGTGCATAGCTGCGTTTCCCCTTAATGGGAGATAGTAGTTCATAATGGAGAAGATACCTTTCTTCATCTCGCCACCGTACCAGCTTCCGCCAATAACCGCACGCCCTTCGGTCAGGTTGAAAACGACAAAAACCTCGGAGTTGAAAGGAAGGCCGTCCGTACGTTTCATCTCTTTCCATTTTGGATTGGTTGTTTTGGAGGCGTTAAGCACAACAAAATCGGGCTCGAAACTTTCAAGTTCTTCCTCTGTCGGACGGATAAACATATTCTTTACAAAGTGCGCCTGCCACGCTACTTCCATGATGAAACGTACTTTCATACGGGAATTTTCATTGGCACCTGCATAGCCATCCACAACAAATAATTTCTTCCCTGTAAGCTCCTTGGCACCCAAGTCGTAACAATATTCCCAGGTCTCCTGGTCAACGGGTTTGTTGTCTGAGCTTTTTGCCTGCTCGGCCCACCACACGGTATCTTTGGTCTTATCGTCCAGTACAATGTATTTGTCCTTGGGCGAGCGTCCGGTAAACCTTCCGGTCATCACGTTCACGGCTCCCAACTCGGTCAACTGCCCCCGTTCAAAACCTTCCAGCTCGGGTTTCATTTCCAGTTCATATAGCTCATCATAAGAGGAGTTATAATAAATGGTATCCACATTTTCGATTCCGTAGCCTTTTAGGTCGGCACGGATTTTTTCGATATTTTTACTCATGATTTCTGTTTTTTTGATTTTGCAAATTCAAAACATATGGAATTATTGCGGGCAAAAATACTAAAATTCAAAACGCAGGATGCTTTCTTAAACAATTTAGAATGGCTTTAAAATAACAGCTGAGGCAAAATCCCCATATTAAACCTTATATTTGCATAACCCAAAATTGAGTCACCGAAATGGGAACAACAAACTCACGGCATCCTATCTTTTGGTTGTTTTTCATTGACCTTGCCAAAAACAACAATCGGCCGGGACAGTGTTGTTTCCGGCAATGAAACCAAAAATGCCATTAAAGGCTTTGTTACGCTCGTACCCTTGCTTGCCATAAATGAGTTTTCGGTCGCATTGGGCTATGAAAAGAAAATCGACAGCACAAACTCCCTGGAGCTCACAAGTTCTTTCTTGTTTTTATCAAATGAGATGGGGGACAAAACCAAAAACTACACTTTACATCCATATATGGAATATAAATGTAACTTTACCTTTGTGGTTTAGCCCCCTATTAATCGGACTTTATTAATTGATAAAGATAAAATTATCCTGAAAGGTGCTGGTGCAGACCCATACGATGATCCTGAAATCACCACAAGGTTTATCTTTTGCCACGAGGATGGTACAGAATTAGAATGTATAAACATATCCGGTGACTATTGTGGGATAGATGATATCGCTATTAAAAATGCTATATGCGAATCAGATATTGGTACTATACTCCCGGAACATTTTATTAACAAAACGGTAGGTAATAGCTGTTTGGTAACTCAACCGCATGAAGGCACATTGGATGATTCTTATCCTGTTCAAAACAAAAAAACCATAGTGCAAGGCAATGGATGAAATAATCATTGATAATTGTGAGGTAGTGAACGGCAAAAACCTTACGTGTAAAGCCGGTTCCAAAATAACGCTCACTTCCGGCACCCATATACATGCTGGAAACAATGTCCAGGTGTTCTATACCAACGATATTTGTGATTGGGATAACAAAGAGGTGTTTAAAGACTCCAATGCTGGTGATAAAAATGCAAAGATTGGATCAGATACAGAATTAGCAGAGCAGGATATTCCCAAATCCTAATAATGGAACATTTATGCTGGACACTAAACTTTCAATTCTAAAGGAAAATATTCAGATATGCGATTTGATGGGAAGGAAATTAGAGTTTACCTATTCAAACCAATCAGTCAATTTGATAGGCACATACACGGGTGTGGTAATTCTTCGTTTAAGTGTGCAAGATGAAATCGTGGTTGTCCGTAGCGGGAACGCTACGGACAATTCCATGAATATTTAGGTAATAAAAACTAAATAGCATCAAACAGTGAAAATACTCTCAAGAATTATTTTCTCAATAGCAATAATTTCTTTGATCTTACTGCATGCCTGCAGCGACAAATATGAGCCTGCCGAATGCAACTATATAATAAATATCCCTGATACTGCCCTGAAAAATGCATTGCTAAAAACCTGGGTATTTTATGAAAGTGACCGCGAAGGGTATCTCGACGAAAACGGGGATGGGGAAATATGCGATGGGGAAGCCCTGAGACTGAAAGAACTGGTTCTGCCTAATGAAGCAGCTGTCATCAGCTTTGAAGGCATCCAGCACTTTCCTAAATTGAGGGTTTTGAATTTAAATGACTGCAATTTTGATTCATTATCAATTTCCAGTAATTCAATATATTATCTTGGATGTTTCAGTGCTTCTCTAACAAAGCTTGATGTGTCAAATCTTGTAAACTTAGCCCAATTAGATTGTGGGTTCAACAATCTAACTGAACTTGATTTATCAAATAATAAAAAGTTGACTAAGTTATATTGTGGAAAAAATATGCTTACTGAATTGGATGTTACAAATAATGTGAATCTGGAAAGACTTAGCTTTTGGGAGAACAATATTACCCAGATCAATTTAAAAGGCTTGGATAAATTGACAAAATGTGATTTTCATGGCAATCAAATCAGTACCATTGACCTGTCTGAAAACATTAATTTGTCAACATTGTTTTTTCATGGAAATCCTATTTCTGAAATTGACCTTTCAAAAAACACTGCTTTATATCATATTAAATTTGGCGATAACCCTATGACCAGGCTTGACATATCAAAAAATCAAAATATCATAATACTGGAAAATGAAGGGCAATTTCCCTTTGATACGATTTGTGTCTGGACATTGCCATTTCCCCCATCAGGATCCATTACTTTGAAAAACTTCCCGCCTTCTTTTGATGGTTTTGAGATTTGTGAGTAGTTTTCAGAACAATCAAAAAACCATGCACCTTGATATAATTGTTAAATTTCTTTTAATGCTCCTATGAGAAAAGTTTCAAATTTGCAAAAGAGAGGTTGTTTGCAAAAATAGCCTATGCACCCTACATCCGCACCTTGGATTGGAGAATGGAAGGCGGTTTGCAACATAACATGGTTTTTGGTGTTGGGTATCGGTTTTCAAAGCGGGGTTATTGATGTATTGTTTTTGCAAGCCATTTCAGATTTGGCCAAGATCCAATTTGGGGTGCACAAGGGGCAGAATAAATAATTTCATTTTTCTTCAAAAACCAGAATGTCAATCATTCATCCGATGACTTCAAGTCATCGGATGATTTTTCTATGAAGATTACAACAAAAAGCTCAACAAGATACCCGCTGCAACCGCAGAACCAATCACGCCTGCCACATTGGGCGCCATGGCGTGCATCAACAAATGATTTGACGGATCGGCCTTGAGGCCTTCAGTCTGAACTACCCTTGCACTGTCGGGAACCGCCGAAACCCCGGCCGCCCCCACCAATGGGTTTATTTTATTGTCCTTTGAAAGGAAGATGTTCATTACTTTGGCAAAAGTAATCCCCCCGGCGGTTGCGATCATAAACGAAATGGCCCCGAGAATGAAAATCATGATGGATTGTTCTGTCAGGAACACATCGGCCTGAGTGGATGCACCGACTGTTATCCCGAGCAGGATCGTTACAATATCAATGAGCGAATTCCTTGAAGTTTCCGCAAGGCGTTTGGTTACACCGCTTTCCTTCAGGATATTCCCAAAAAACAGCATCCCCAACAAAGGAAGTGCGCTTGGGGCAATAAAGGTAGTTAGCAACAGGCCGATTATCGGAAACAACATTTTTTCAAGTTTGGAAACGGCACGGGGCGGTTTCATCCTAATCAGCCTCTCTTTTTTTGTGGTCAGCAAATTCATGATGGGTGGCTGGATAACCGGAACGAGTGCCATATAAGAATATGCCGCAATGGCAATGGGCCCGATCAGGTTTTTTACATAAATGGGATTGCCGGAAGCCGTTTGCCCGATAATGTTGATCCCGTTTGCCAATTTTGAGGAAAGGAAAATAGCAGTTGGGCCGTCAGCACCACCGATTATTCCAATAGCTCCTGCTTCGGCAGGATGGAAACCCAGGACCAAAGCCCCAAGGAAAGTTGCAAAAATCCCAACCTGTGCAGCAGCGCCCAACAACATCAAACGGGGATTTGAAATCAGGGAAGAAAAATCGGTCATGGCACCGATACCCAAAAAAATCAATGGGGGATAAATCCCATATTTTACCCCAAAATAGAGATAATTCATTACACTCCCATCTTCATAAATCCCCACTTTTAAACCTGCATTTTGGAGAAACGGGATATTCCCGATAAGGATGCCAACCCCAATCGGGATCAACAGCAAGGGCTCATATTCGAAACGAATGGCGAGGAAAATAAATACCAGGCCCACAACAAGCATGATAAGGTGGCCGGGCGTTACGTTCGCAAAACCCGTGAATTCCCAAAACCGTGCAATTCCCTGTTCTGCCTCCGATTGCCCATTTGAATTGGTGACCGAATGATTCGAAATGCCCGTATCTGTTTTTTTGCCATGCAATGGATTGTTATGCGTAAAACCCGAAACAATCGCAAGCACCACAAGAATCGCAAAAACCGTTATTGCTTTTTTTATCATGACGGTTATTCCATTTCGATTAATAACTCATCCTGTAACACACTGTCACCGGGCCGGACTTTAATTGAAACAATGGTCCCGTCTTTTCCGGCCAACACATTGTTTTCCATTTTCATGGCTTCGTACATCAGCAACTTGTCCCCTTTTTTTACCTGTTCGCCCTCTTTCACAAAAACCTGCATGATATTACCGGGCAATGGCGATTTTATGGAAACTGTCCCCCTTATGTCCTTTTTGATTTTTGTTTCGCTCCGTGTGGGCGATGGGACCCTGCTCCTAAGGAAAACAGGGGTTTTGGGTTGTTTGATTTTGTGGTGGACTTCAACGGCATATTTTGTCCCGTTCACTTCTATGTCAGCCACATTGTCTTCGATGCCGAGAATCTCCACATCGTAGTTGTGTCCCCTGATCGTGAATTTATATTTTTTCATTTCCAAAAACTTTATACCTTACTGAATGTTTTCAAATTAGGTTTTGTCATGATTTTCGGCTTCGCTATCGAAAATCCCGTCAAAACAATAGTTTTCTTTTTTCTGCCCCAGGTTTTAACCCGGGGTTTAAGATTTGACCCTTTCGGGGATTTATCCTTTTGATATATTCTTCAAACTTGCATCCTACCTGATAAAACACCCTTTGTATAGAAGGTAAGTACCCTATTATAAAAGTATGCCTTTCCCGTCATTTATATGTTTCCCATGCCCGTTGAGTTTCCCATGCCCGTTGAGTTTCCCATGCCTTTTGAGTTTCCCATGCCTTTAGGCATGGGAGCAGGCCAAATCATGGCCTCCTGTAATATTCATTCAAATTATATATCCTCGAACTCCATGGTGTATAACTCCTCAATGAA
>JAJRTT010000311.1 GCA_024278155.1 Bacteroidota bacterium
ATACCATTCCTTTTTGGTCCCCAATCTTTTTTCGGATGTAAGTGGCGAATACCGGGGAATAGATTTCAAAACCCATGAAGCCAAGGGGTTTGATTATTATACCGTCTTTTCTTTATGGGATACCTTCCGTGGCGAGCATCCTCTATTTACCCTCGTCCAACAGAAAAGGACCATCGACTTTATAAAAACCATGATTGCCCAATATGAGCAAGGTGGAAGGTTACCTGTTTGGGAACTTGCCGCTAATGAAACAGAATGCATGATCGGTTACCATTCGATCCCGGTTATCGTGGATGCTTATATGAAAGGGATGACAGGCTTCGATGTCGAAAAAGCTTATGAAGCTATGAAACACAGTGCCGATATGGATTTCTTTGGACTGGCTTCCTATAAGGAATTTGGCTATATCCCTGCGGAAGAAGAGGCCGAATCGGTTTCCAAAACCCTGGAATATGCTTACGATGACTGGTGCATTGCACAAATGGCCAAGTCCCTTGGAAAAGATGAGGATTACAAAAGGTTTATCCAAAGGGCACAATCCTATAAAAACATGTATGACCCAAGCGTTGGTTTTATGCGGGCAAGGATGAATGGCCGGTGGTTCAGCCCTTTTGACCCTAAGGAAGTCAATTTCAATTTTACCGAAGCCAATTCATGGCAATATAGTTTTTTCGTACCGCAAGATGTAAGTGGCCTTATTAAACTGATGGGCGGAAAGGAAGCCTTTGAAAATAAACTGGATGCCTTGTTCAATGAATCTTCGGAGACTACGGGCCGCCAGCAATCGGATATCACAGGTTTGATCGGCCAGTATGCCCATGGCAACGAACCCAGCCACCATATGGCCTATCTTTATGATTATATCGGGAAACCCTGGAAAACCCAGGAACGTGTGAGGGAAATCCTGGATAAGTTTTATACGAACGAACCTGCAGGATTATGTGGAAATGAAGATTGCGGCCAGATGTCGGCCTGGTATGTCCTTAGTTCCATGGGGTTTTATCCGGTAACACCGGGAAGCGATATTTACGCAATTGGCTCACCTGTTTTTCCCGAAGTGAAGATCAATATGGAAAACGGAAAAGCCTTTACCATAAAAGCGAATAATGTTTCACCGGAAAATATTTATATCCAATCGGCAACATTGAACGGGAAACCCTATTCCAAATCTTTCCTCAATCATGGGGATATTATAAAAGGAGGTGAGCTTGTTTTTGAAATGGGGTTTCGACAAGCTCAGCACGACCAACAAGCTGAGCTTCGACAGGCTCAGCACGACACGCTTCGACAGGCTCGACGTTACATATGGGGAACAAAACCCGGGGACTTCCCGGTTTCGGAAATTATCGATGATTTGATCCTTCCCGTTCCTTTTATTGTAAAAGGTGCAAAAACATTTACGGAAAACACCGTTGTTCAATTGGGATCGGCAACCGATAATACAAAAGTATTCTACACAACTGACGGCACAGTTCCCACTTCAAAATCGAATGAATATTCAAAACCATTTACAATCAATAAAACAACCACTATAAATGCAATTTCCATAAAAGATGGATTCCCGAACAGCCGGAGTATTTCGGTGAAATTCACAAAAATCCCAAAAGGAAGGGAGATAAGCCTCAATACGAAATACGCAAACCAATATTCGGCAGGCGGCAATATCGCATTAATTGATTTTATCCGGGGAACGAAGGATTTCAGGACAGGTGCATGGCAGGGTTATGAAGGGGTTGGCATTGATGCAACAGTTGACCTTGGCAGCATTCAGTTAATCCACAAACTGGAAATCGGGTTTATGCAGGACAACAATGCCTGGGTTTTTATGCCCGAAAAGGTTGATTTCTACGTTTCAATGGATGGGAAAGATTATCAGTTTGCGGGAACGGTCAACAATGATGTGGACATTAAACAAACCGGGACCATCCTGAAAAACTTCACCCTGGATTTCACAACGAAAACCCGATATATAAAGGTTATTGCAAAAAATATCGGCATATGCCCTGATTGGCACAAGGGTGCGGGAAACAAATCGTGGATATTTGCGGATGAAATCGTGGTGGAATAAAAAATTTGGGATCGTTATTATTTCAATTACCAATGATTTTGTTTTCGACAACGTAGAAACAAGGTATGCCTTGTCTCTAAAACAACAACAACCGATGGCATTATACAAAAACAAATATCGCATTGAATCCACACGGTTACAAAAATGGGATTATGGATGGAATGGTAAATATTTCATAACCATAGTTACCAAAAACAGGGTTCATTATTTTGGAAAAATTGATGAAAACAAAACAATGCATTTACCGAAATCAGGAAAAATTGCGGAAAAATACTGGTATGAAATCCCAAATATTAAACCGTTGGGTATTTCTTGAAAATCTCATCCGATTTCATCAGGATATCAACATATTGCGCGCGCCGGTAAGTAAAATGGTCATTGATATGTTCCCGTGACAATTTGCCCCTGAAATCATCCAAGGTTTTGTAATTCTTGTCATTCATCCAACGCTCGATATCCGTGAGGATAGATGTAACCTGCTCGATACCGTTCTTATAGAGGGTGCTTACAACCTGTACACAAGTTGCGCCGGCCAAAAGCATGGAAATCACATCTTCGCCCGTAAATATTCCGCGGCTGCTACAAATCCCTGCATCTATCTGTCCATAAAGCAATCCGGCAAAGCGCAATGGCAATCTGCTATCATCATGGTTGCTCAAATTATAAGGGAAGCGCATTTCCTCCTTGTCAATATCAATTTCGGGCTGGAACAATTTATTGAACAAAACAAATCCATTGGCGCCCAATTTATCCATTTCCTTTATGACATAAAGTGGATTGGTATAGAACGGGCTTAATTTCACAGAAACCGGGATATTGACTGCTTTCTTAACCGCTTCAAAAATATCCAGTTTTTCATTGATGATGGCTTTTCCCATAATTTCAACATCCGTTGGGACCGAATAAAAATTAATCTCCAATCCATCAACCCCGGTTTGCTCCAACTTTTTGGAATATTCGACCCATGACTCAAAATTAACTGCATTAAGGCTGGCAAACACAGGAATATCAACTGCCTTCTTGGCTTTCACCAAATTCATCAAATGCTCCTCCGGCCCTGCATGTTCCACATCTGGGAAAAGAGAGCTGCCTTCTGCATAACGACCGGAATACTCATCCATTTGTTCGAACATTTGAAGGTTTTCAAGCTGTATTTGTTCCTCAAAAAGGGATTTATACACAATGGCAGCAGCTCCCGCATCTTCCATTCTTTTCAAATTATCAACATTGGTCACCAAATTACTGGCGCCAATTATCACAGGATTCTTCAATTCGATCCCGCAGTATTTTGTCTTTAAATTTGCCATGATTATTTATATGTATTTATTATCTTTAATTTCAAATACTTACAATATGCTACGTGCAATCAAGATAAGTGATAGCAAATGTATAAAAATTTTCCATTGGGATATTGTACCACACCCTTATCTAAACTCTTTCTAAATAAAACAGACCCTCTGCAATATATGTATAATTTAGTAATTTCGCCCCCTGTTTTCCCGCCCTAAATGACAGGAAAATCTTGTTTATTTTAACATGATCAATTCATGGGTTTTTCAGGTTAAATTGACTTCTGACTTAGTAAAATTAAAAGACTTTAAAATAATAATATCATGAGCAAAGAAAAAAAATTCATCACATGCGAAGGTAATTATGCAGCTTCCCATATCGCTTATATGTTCAGCGAAGTTGCTTGTATTTATCCAATTACACCTTCATCCGACATGGCCGAATATGTTGACCAATGGTCAGCTTTCGGAAGAAAAAATATTTTTGGGGAAGTGGTTGATGTCAAGGAAATGCAATCGGAAGCCGGTGCCGCCGGTGCCGTCCACGGTTCCTTGCAGGCAGGTGCTTTAACAAGTACCTACACAGCATCCCAGGGGCTCTTGTTGATGATCCCCAATATGTATAAAATGTCCGGCGAACTGTTGCCGGCAGTCTTCCATGTAAGTGCGCGAAGCCTTGCGGCACAGGCCTTGTCCATCTTTGGTGACCATAGCGATGTGATGAGCTGTCGTCAGACCGGATTTGCAATGCTGGCTACTTCAAGTGCACAGCAAATTATGGACATTGCCGGAATTGCACACCTTGCGGCCATAAAAACCCGTGTGCCTTTTATCCATTTCTTTGATGGTTTCCGTACTTCGCACGAACTTCAGAAAGTGGAAGAGATGCAAATGGATGACCTCGCCAAATTGGTTGATTTTGATGCTTTGCAACGTTTCCGCGACAATGCCTTAAACCCGGAACATCCCGTAACAAGGGGAACAGCTCAAAACCCTGACATTTATTTCCAGTCGAGGGAAGCTGCCGACAAGTTTTACGATCCCATCCCTGATGTAGTGGAAGAATACATGAAGGAAATCAAAAAGATTACCGGACGCGAATACCATCCGTTTAATTATTATGGTGCACCCGATGCAGAAAATATCATTGTGGCAATGGGTTCTGTTACCAATACCATAAAAGAGGTGATTGACTACCTCGCAGAAAAAGATGAAAAAACAGGCCTGATCGAAGTCCATCTCTACAGGCCTTTCTCCGAAAAATACTTTATGAAAGTATTGCCCAAATCCGTTAAGAAGATTTCTGTCCTCGACCGTACAAAAGAAATCGGGGCACAGGGCGAACCCCTTTACCTTGACATCCGGAACATGTTCTACGGAAAAGAGAACGCCCCTTGCATTGTGGGTGGCCGTTATGGGCTAAGCTCGAAAGATACAACTCCCGCCCAAATGCTTTCCGTTTTTGACAACCTGAAACTGGATGAACCCAAAAACAGGTTCACCGTTGGAATCAATGATGATGTGAAGAATTCTTCACTTCCTCAACTTCCTGAAATAAGTGTGGTCCCAAAAGGGACTTTCGAGGCTAAGTTTTTTGGGCTTGGTGCTGACGGAACGGTTGGGGCAAACAAAAACTCCATTAAGATCATTGGTGGCTCGACCGACAAATATGCCCAGGCCTATTTCTCATATGATTCAAAAAAATCAGGTGGGATCACTATTTCCCATTTAAGGTTTGGCGATGTCCCTATCAATTCAACATATCTGGTGAGCACACCCGATTTTGTTGCTTGCCACGTTTCATCATATCTTGAAAAATATGACATGCTGGATGGTTTGAAAAAAGGGGGAACGTTCTTGTTGAACAGTATTTGGGACGAGGAAGAAACCAAGAAAAACCTTCCGGACCATTTCAAGAAGTATATGGCCGAAAACGACATTTTGTTTTACACCATCAACGCAACAAAAATCGCACAGGAAATCGGACTTGGAAACCGGACCAATACAATAATGCAATCTGCTTTCTTTAAGGTTTCGGAAGTTATCCCTTACGATGTTGCAGTGAACGAAATGAAAAAAGCCATCAATAAATCATATGGCAAAAAAGGGGAAATGATCGTAAACATGAACTATGCGGCTGTTGACCGTGGAGGGGAATTAACGAAAATCAATGTTCCAAAAGAATGGGCAAAACTCAAACCAAAAGCGAAGAAAGCCAATGGGGATCTACCCGATTTCATTAAAAACATCTTCGACCCCATCAATGCGCTGAAAGGCGACAGCCTACCGGTTTCTGCCTTTAATGGCAGGGAAGACGGAACTTTCCCGGCCGGAACAACCGCTTATGAGAAACGCGGTATCGCTGTGGATGTCCCTGAATGGATTGCAGACAATTGCATCCAGTGCAACCAGTGTTCCTATGTTTGCCCCCACGCTGCGATCAGGCCTTTCCTTTTGGATGAAAAAGAAACTGCGAGTGCCCCGGACGGGACAGACCTCCTGACCGCAAAACCAGAAAAAATCTTTGGAGGCTTGAAATACAGGATACAGGTAAGTATCCTTGATTGTACTGGTTGCGGTGTTTGTGCCGATGTTTGCCCATCAAAAGAGAAGTCGCTGGTGATGAAACCATTGACTTCACAATTGGATGAAGCAGATCGTTGGAATTATATGGACGGAAAAGTGACTTATAAAGAAGATGTGGTTCCCAAGGACAAATCTGTCAAGAACAGCCAGTTTGCCCAGCCCCTCTTTGAATTCTCGGGAGCTTGTGCAGGTTGTGGTGAAACGCCATATATTAAACTGGTTACCCAATTATTTGGTGAAAGGATGATTATTGCCAATGCAACAGGATGTTCATCTATTTATGGTGGTTCTGCACCTTCCACACCGTATTGTGCAAACAAAGAGAGTAGCCACGGACCCGCCTGGGCGAATTCACTGTTTGAGGACAACGCTGAATATGGATTTGGCATGACAGCTGCCCTTGAAAAGATGAGGAACAATATTGCCGGATTGATGAACAATGGAATGGGTGAGGTTTCCGATCAAATAAAACCACTGTTTACCGAATGGTTGGAAAACATAAAAAATGCCGAAAAGTCTATTGAAATATCCAATAAACTTATCCCATTGCTGGAACAAGACAAGTCCAAAACGGCAAGGGAAATACTGAAATTAAAACATTACCTGATCAAAAAATCCGTATGGGCCATTGGAGGCGATGGATGGGCCTATGACATTGGATATGGTGGACTCGATCATGTACTTGCCTCAGGTGTCGATATCAATATCCTGGTTTTGGATACGGAGGTTTACTCCAATACAGGAGGACAGGCTTCAAAGGCAACACCGATTGGTGCCGTGGCCAAATTTGCAGCTGCCGGAAAGAAAATCCGCAAAAAAGAGTTGGGCACAATTGCCATGACTTACGGTTATGTTTACGTTGCACACATTTCGATGGGTGCAAGCCAGTCACAAACCTTAAAGGCAATCCGTGAGGCAGAAGCTTATCCGGGGCCTTCTTTGATCATTGCATATTCACCTTGTATCGCACACGGTATCAAGGCCGGAATGAGCCAGATGTCAGAAGAACAAGCACTTGCCGTTGAATCGGGTTTCTGGACAAATTACCGCTACAATCCAATGCTGGAAGTGGAAGGGAAAAACCCGTTTATCCTTGATTCCAAAACACCTGATTGGAACAAGTTCCAGGACTTCCTGATGCGTGAAGTGAGGTTTACCTCATTAATGAAAGCTTTCCCGAAGGAAGCTGTTGAGCTTTTTGAATCTGCGGAGGAAAAAGCCAAATGGCGTTACAAAACATACGAACGTATGGCGAAAATGGATTATTCGGAATAACCGGACAATCCCTATAAATAAAAACCCCGAAATGAAATTGTTTTGGGGTTTTTTGTTTTACGCCAAACCAAACCTGTTGTGCCGTAGTAAGCCCGTGTGATCGAGTCCCGACAGGTTGAAAAAATGAAAACCTATGAAAGTTCAACCAATCGGGTTGCCAACGCCAAAGGCCGACTTCCACCCAACTGGTTTTAAATACACATTGCCCATCACAGATTGAATCTGTGATGGATTCAGACACGCCAACAGTTTTTAACTGTTGGGGAGAAAACAAAACCTGCCCCCAAGGCTCCCAATAAGTTGAAGCAACAAACACTTTCTTTTTTTCAACCAGTCGGGTTGCCAACGCCAAAGGCCGGCTTCCACCCAACTGGTTACAACAAAACCACAAAATGGATATATCGCAAATTTTGCTATTTTTGCATGAACACAATTTCACCCCATGAAAATTCAGGAAATACATATTGAGGATTACAAAATATTCAAAGATTTTAAGATTGATTTTACCGACAATGGAGAACCCTTAGATATCATTGTAGTTGCAGGCATTAATGGGAGTGGGAAATCAAGTTTGTTAGAATTCATTGCAATTCCTTATCTTTCATTAACGGGAAAGAATAAAATAGTACGAAAAGGCTTTAGTCCAATAAATAAAGAGAATATTCAAACTGTAACCCAAGCCAACCCTCTAAATGAAGGACAAATAACAGTTAATGGTGTAATATATGACCGAAAGGAATTTACAAGTAGGGGGAATACATTATTTTTAAAACCCTATAACAATGATACAAACTCCTCAAAAAATGCAATTGTAAAGTATATTGACAAATTAGTTTTTGAAAAAGACATAAAAAGCAGTGAGGTTTATTCATCTGTCAGGGAAAAACTAAACAATCTTTTTATGGACTTTGATTTGCAAGTTGAATTCAATCTTTTGGACAAAGACCGAAATATCTTCTTTAAAAACGAAAAGTCGGAACGGATACCAATCTCCCAATTATCAGGTGGCGAAAAGGAATTGATCACAAAAGCTTTTACCCTGTATGTTTTGGATATTAGAGATGAAACAATCCTCATTGATGAACCCGAATCCTCGCTTCACCCCAACTGGCAAAACCGTATTTTAAAAATCTATGAAGATTTTGCCAAAGAAAACAACAATCAAATAATCATTGCTACCCATTCACCACATATTATTGCATCGGCAAAAAAGGAATCGTTGCGGGTATTGGTAAAAAAGGGCGATAGGATCGATGTGGTTTCCGATTTTGATGGATCGTACGGGTATGAGGTGCAAAAGGTGCTGTTGGAAATCATGGACCTTACATCATTAAGGATTCCTGGTGTTGATAAGAAAATAGATAGATTATATGAACTTGTCCACAACAACCAATACGGTTCCGATGAATTTATTGAACTACAAAGTGGGCTGGAAAACTTATTGGGAAGAAATGACAAGGACCTTATGTTAATGAGGCTGGAAATTGCCAAACGAAAAAAGATGGATGAAAAGAATAAATAAATCAGGGTCTCCAAAATTTTTCAGGGATTTTATTAGACGAAACAATCCTGTAAATTGGAATGGCATTCATGAAATCAAGCATGATTTACGAGAGCATATCCTCAAGAAAGAACAGGGTTTCCAGTGTGCCTATTGTGAATCGGCAATTACTTCTGATAATACCAAATCACATATCGATCATTATAAACGTAAACATTTTTTTTCGGAATTAACATTCGATTATAATAACTTGCTTGTTTCTTGCAACAACCATAATCACTGTGCCTCAGCCAAAGACCCAAAGGTAAAATCCAGGGATTTTTATAAAAGTTTGATTGATCCGGTAAATGAAGAACCATCTGATTATTTTGATTATCAAATTTCCGGAAAGCTTATATCACTGAACAAAAAGGCTAAATTCACTGAAAAAACATTTAACCTCAACCATTCCGGACTAAAACAACGACGCAACAATATTTCCTGGGCTGTTCAAAGTTATAAAAGCAGTTTGGGTTTGGAAGAAGTTATTGAACAGGTTGGCGAATTCGAAAGCTTTATCCGGGAAATTTGGTAGAAATATTAAAAAAAACAAAAAATGAAAAAACACTTTCTCACACTCAGCATCCTAATAATAGCATTGCCCATTGGCATATTGAACAGTTGCCAAAATTCCGTGGCAGATAATCCCGAAGGGGAAAAAGAAACCAAGGTCAATCCGGCGGAACACCAGGTAAATGCGGTTTTGTACCAACAAACAGCAGCCGAATACCGGGCACTTTGCTATCAGGCCTTTAACATTGCAAAGCTCCGTTTGGAGATGGCTTCAAGGATAATGGGGCTTTCGAGGCAACAAGCCATTGTCCTTGACATCGACGAAACCGTTCTTGACAACAGCCCGCACGGTGCCAAGTGCATCCTCAACAACACACTTTACCCTGCTTATTGGCAAGAGTGGATGGATGCCGCAAATGCCAAAGCCGTCCCGGGGGTGATGGACTTTATAAAGTATGCAGAAAAAAACGGGATTACCGCTTTTTATATCTCAAACCGAAAAGAAAAATACCTGGGACAAACCCTGAAAAACCTGAAAGGCCTGGGTTTCCCTTTTGCCGATAAAGAGCATGTCTTTTTACGGACTGGTACTTCTGGCAAAAAAACAAGGAGGGACATCGTTTCAAAGAGCTATGACATTGTTTTGTTGATTGGCGACAACCTGAACGATTTCTCGGAAGTTTTCGAACATAAGCCCATTGCCGAAAGGTTTGAACTGACCGATAAAATGAAGGAAGAGTTCGGGAAACGTTTCATTGTTTTGCCCAATGCCATGTACGGTGAGTGGGAAGGGGCTGTTTACGATTATGATTATAAAAAAACCGAAGCCGAAAAATCGGAAGCACGATATATGCATTTACAAGGCTTCTAAATAATTGGCAAACATTGAAATAAAGAACAATGGCTTTCTGAATTTGAAATTTATAATTTGCTCTTTGCCTATTCCAATTTGTTCAGGTTTGATATTTCAGAAAACCAGATCAAAATTCCAAATCAACATAAATGGGGAAATGGTCGCTGAAACCACCGATATACTTTGCACCACTAAAAGTACGAAAAGGAATATCACCCATGAATTTGGCATCCTCGGTAATCAGGAAATCGGGGTGGAAGATCTTTGCCCCGTCCTTCGACACCTGAATCCCGTTTACCCCTTTCAGCAATGCTTTTGAAACAATAAACTGATCGATCACGCTCCATTCCCCCTGGTATTTGTGCGTACCTATTTTCCAGTTCTCGATCAAAGGGTAAGTGAGGTTGTACAATTCGGTATTTTTCATCCCAACGGTATCGGCACGGGCAGCCAAAACTTTCCGTACACTTTCATCGCTGGGCGTATCGTTAAAATCGCCCATGATGAAAATATTGGCCTTGGGGTTTTGGGCCATCAAAGAATCCGTATGCGTTTTTAGGACAGATGCCACAAATGCCCTTTTAGGGATTGTGGCCATAGCTCCACCATATTTTGATGGCCAGTGGTTCACAAAAAAATGAACCGTGTCTTCCCCGTTTACCAATGCTTTCACATAAAGTATATCACGGGTGCGGGAAGCCGTGTCAAAAGGAAAACGGATATGGATGGCCTGATAAGAAACCAGTTCCATGCGGTCAGGCCGGTACAAAAGCCCAACATCGATCCCACGACGGTCAGGTGATTCCTGGTGGACGATTTTATAGTTGAACTTTTTCAAAGGGGTTTCATATACCAGCTTGTTCAGGACAAAACGGTTCTCTATTTCACACAGGCCAATGACAGAAGGCGGATCCCATTCCCCAACGGAGATAAGCACTTTATAGGTTTGGTTCAGCTTTTTATAGAATTTTTTATTGTTCCAATGCCGCATCCCTTCGGGGGTAAACTCATTGTCACGTTTCAAGGTATCATCATAAACATCAAAAAGGTTTTCCACATTATAAAAAACCACACGGAAACGTTCCCCTTTTGAAATCCCCGAATTTTGCGAAAACCCGGTTTGAGCATAAAATATTGCACAAATACAAAAAGCAAGGACAATATGGATCCTGGTTTTTTTCAACATAAAATAGATTTTCATCGGTAATTTCCAAAAGTACATAAATGATAAATACCCTGAAATAAAAAAAGGCCTTTCCAAAGCGGAAAGACCTTATTATATAGAACAGTAAAATTTTAGTTTTGAGATGACAGCTTCACGAGGGCCTCGGCCATTTCTTCATATTCGGGGCCTTTGGCAGTATTGACCAAAGCCGTAATGGTTTCGGCGTATTCTTCATATCCCAGTTCCCCGGCCCAAACTGCCGCTTTGCACTGAACCTGCAGCGAAGGGTCTTTAAATGATTTCTTGATCAACTTCGATTTTGTTTTGTCATTTGGCTCACAGGCCAAGGCAAGGCTTAGTGAGTTTGTGCGCACATAATCGAATTTATTGCCAAGGAAATAAGCATATTCTTCCTTAAAACTGAGGATGAATTTATCCTGGACTACTTGATACGTCTCCAACAAGCCGGCAAGGTTTGCCAGGATATCATATTTAATTTCAGGTTTGGTTGCCGGATCGTTCAAAACTTTTTTGAGCATTGCGATACTCCCTTCATCTTCGTAATTAATAAGGATACTTGCCAAATAGTAAAACTTTTGGTTTTCTTCTTCATTTGTGGATGAAGCCCACTTAATTTGACGGTCGGCCACAAATTTGATTTTCCGTGGAATTTCAGGGCTGCCCATCCTTATCAAAGCCCTTGCCGCATAATTGGCATCGTCGAGCGAACCGTTCAACACCCTTCCAATAAGTGCATCGGTCCCTTTTGTATCCTTTAAGTTGCCGATAACCCTCACAATGATCGAAATCTCTTTTTCATCGGTTGTCGCAAATAGATTATTGCATACATTGCCGGAAAGGGAAGTTATCTTCATATCATTTACAGCAATTTCCGCTGCAATTCTCACACTCGTATTTTTATCTTCCAATTTCCTTTTCAGGTAAGATTCAATAAGTTTTGGGTCAAGGTTTGAAAACTTCAATTCCTCAATTGCCTTCATCCGTTTGTTGGGTTCAGGGCTATTAATCAGTGTTGGGAGTTCTTCATCGGTATAAACCCGGAAGGAAAGCTTCTCCACATCCTGGCTCATTACCAACTCAGCCGAAGACTGGAAATCGTACCCATTGTTAAACTTAACAAGTGCCGACAAATCTATTGCCCATGAACTACATGCCATCTCCACATCAGGGACAATGGACATTGTAACGGTAGCTACCGAGCCCGGGTCGATCCTCACGACCGGGGTTGCTTTCATGTAAACAGTATCCGCTTTTGCCGGCACATTAATTACAAAATCGGACAGGGGATTGGGGATCCATAAATTGGGATCGCAATTAAATTCGCCAAAATTCACCTGACTGATAGCACCTACCTTATCAATGAAAACAGGATAATCGTTCTCATTTTCAAAGGTCAGTTCAAATGCAAAATTATCTTTGTCGAACTTATTCTTTATTAAATTCTGTGAAAATGCTTGCGATGTCGTTAACAAGACAATCACAATTACCGAGAGTTTACGAATTCTTACCATAATAGTTTGCTTAGGGATTAATACACAATTGATTATTTTACAGATTACACGCTATTATACTTTCATTTTGAAATTTTGTTTCAAAATCGGAAAAAGTGTAAAATTTGGACAACCTTACCTCATATTATCCGCTAATATAAACAGATACGTGGAATCTACCAAATTTTTTTACCATTATTTTCCAACCCCGCTTTTATTGAAGGGAAAGAATATTTTTATTGAAAGTTTATTTTTGAAAAGCAATCTTAATATATACTTTTGAAGGCGAAATACAATATTGGAAAATCAATGTCCACAAATGGCAAAAAAAAAATTTGACCCACGGAAAAATTACGATCTTACCCGTAAAGAAACAGGATATGTCCCCCGAAAAGAAGCCACACAAAAAACCTATGGTGATATTGGTTTTATGTCGGGACTGGAAGTGCACCAACAACTACTGACAAAAAACAAGCTCTTCTGCCATTGTCCGGCGGGCATATTTCAAAAAGCAGATGAATATGATGCGGAGGTCATTCGCCATATGCGCCCAACGCTAAGTGAATTGGGCGAATACGATGGAACGGCACTCATGGAATTCAAGACCCGGAAAAACATCATATACCACCTGTCCAACGAAACGGCCTGCACCTATGAAGTGGACGACACGCCACCCTTTCCCATTGATAGGGAAGCCCTTGAAATTTCTATCAGGATCTCGTTGCTATCAAAACTCAACATCGTGGGTGAAGTCCACATCACACGGAAACAATACCTCGATGGAAGCATCCCAACAGGTTTTCAACGTACCGGGATTATCGGTGTGGACGGGGAAATAAACCTGAAGGACAAAAAAATCCGTTTGATCCAGCTCAGCCTCGAAGAAGATTCATGCCGCGAAGTTTCAGACATTGGCCATGAGCGGGTATATCGCACGGATAGATTGGGAATGCCCCTGATAGAAACCGTTACCCATCCCGATTGCGTAAACCCCGATGAGGTGAAAGAAGCCTGTGACTACATTCGCTTCCTGAACAGGAGCACAGGATTGGTGAGAACGGGAATTGGTGCCGGGCGCCAGGATGTGAACGTAAGTTGCCGGGGAGGTTCAAGGGTGGAAATAAAAGGTGTGGCCCATACAAAATGGATCCCCGAACTCACCCACAATGAAGTGTTCAGGCAATGGGCCCTTTTGATCATAAGGGACAAGCTTAAGAAAAGGATTGACAATACAGGGGAATGGAAAATCAAGTCCATGGAACTGAATGGCATCCCTTTTAAAATCCAAAACGAAAAACTAAAGGAAGCCTTGCTTAACAACAAAAAGATTATTGCTGTGAACCTTCCCGGCTTCAAAGGGATATTATCTCATTTTACCCAGCCCGGAAAAATTTTTGCCGATGAAATCGCCGACAGGCTTAAAGTCATTGCTTGTCTGTTGCCCCCTTTCCATTTACACTCCGAAGAATTGAACCCAAACAATTGCCAAAACGGGGATATTGCCAAGCTGCTTGAGGCCGGGGATAACGATGCCCAATTGATTTTTTGGGGAGCGGAAGAAGATATGGCAATGGCCCTCGAAACAATTGAAGAGCGGTGCCAAATGGCATTCGTCGGTGTCCCCGAAGAAACCCGGAAGTCGTTCGAAGATGGGACCACCATTTTTGAAAGGGTGCTGCCCGGTGCCGACAGGATGTACCCGGATACCGACTCCGCCCCAATCCCACTTTCCAATGAGTTGATCGAAAACCTAAGAAAAGACCTGCCAGAGGATATTGTTGAAAGGCACAAACAGTTGCAGGACTGGGGAATTCCCGAAGATACCTATACCTACATTTTTTCACATGACCATTTCCCCCTGATCAAAAGGATTATTGGGGAACTTGGTATCGATCCTGTGTTTGTCGGGGCTTTCTTTGGCCATACATTGAAATTTGTGGAAGGGCATTATAAAGCTGCAGAAGCATTCAACTATAAGATTATCCTGGCCTTGTTCCGCTTTCTTAAGGACAGGCAAATCGATCTCCTGCTGGCCAAGCAAATGCTCCCGGTCGTTTATGAGTTTCCAAAAATGGATTTCCCTTCCGTTCTGGAAAGTATCCACTTCAAAGTTGTTCCAAAAGACGAGGTTCTTTCACATATCCCTTTCCTTAAGAAAAAATATGCGGAAATTGGAAGGTCGAAAGATAAAAAGGATGAAGTGAATTGGATTATGGGCGAGTTGAAAAACCTTGCCCTTGGAAATATTCCTTTTGATGAATTACGGGAAATTGTGAATAACTATAAGAAATAACAATAAAACAAGTCTCCCGGAGATTATGCCGATAAACACAGACTTGCCGACAGGCAAGAAACCATCAGCGAAAATCTGCGTTATCTGCGGGGTAAACCATAAAACAAATGAAAAAAGATAACTTCCAGGGATACAAAGGCGATTCACTCGAAATATTGAAAAAGTACAATGTCCGTGTCTGGGGAACGGCAAGCATCAAAACCCATCGGGGGACTTTTGAGGGCACGGTTTTGCCAAGGTCGGAAAATGATGACGACCAGCATATCGTGTTAAAAATCATCACCGGTTATAATATTGGTATCGACATCACTACCATTGAAAATATGGTGGAGACGGGTTACAAAAAAGCCAATTACAAAATCCCGGAAAAAGAATTCCCAAAAACGCCGGGATTGCCAAAAGTAAAACTATTTGGGACGGGCGGGACCATTGCTTCACGGCTCGATTATCGGACGGGGGCAGTAATCCCGGCTTTTTCACCTGGTGAATTATACGGGGCAGTCCCAGAGCTGGCCGATATTTGCAATCTGGAAACAGAAAAGGTTTTTGCCGTGTTCAGTGAAAACATGGGGCCCAAGCAATATATGGCCCTGGCAAAAGCCATCGGGAAAGAAATCGAAAACGGCATTGACGGGATCGTTATCGGACATGGCACCGATACTTTGCACCACACGGGTGCCGCCCTGACATTTATGGTGCAAAACTCCCCGGTCCCCATTGTACTTGTTGGTTCCCAACGCTCGTCCGACCGGCCCAGCTCTGATGCCGCACTCAACCTGATGCATGCCATGAAAACCGCCGGGCACTCAGACATTGCAGAAACAATGGTTTGTATGTTTGGCCCAACTTCCGATGAATATGGTCTATTGCACAAAGGGACACGCGTACGAAAAATGCACTCTTCCTACCGATCAACATTCCGTACCATCGGCGACACCCCTTTGGCAAGGGTGAGCAGAAAAGAAATCATCCCCATCAAAAAGAAATACAATCACCGCCGGAAAGATAAAAATGTGAAGATACTCCCCTACTTTAGCGATAAAGTGACCATACTCTATTATTATCCGGGAATGAGGCCCGATACCATTGATGCCTTGTTGGATGCTGGTTATGAAGGGATTATTTTTGTTGGGACAGGACTGGGTCACGTCAACAAGGAACTGTACCCCGCCATCGAACGTGCCCAAAAAAAAGGCATCCACATGTACATGACCCTGCAAACCATTTGGGGATATGTGCATATGTTTGTGTACGATACCGGACGCGATATGATGGCAAAAGGGATTATCCCTGCCGGAAATATGCTACCTGAAGTGGCCTGGGTAAAACTGAGTTGGGTGCTGGGCCAAACCAGCGATCCCAAAGAAGTAAAGAAAATGATGCTCACACCCATCAATGATGAAATCACGACACGGGAACCTTACAATGGTTACCTTGTTTATCAGGGCGGTGTTCCCCAGGTTGATGAGTTTGTGAGGAATGTGCACAAATA
>JAJRTT010000312.1 GCA_024278155.1 Bacteroidota bacterium
AGAAAGTTAAAAGGTTTTCGTGGGAGCTACAAGGAAAACGCAGATGGTGGTTTTTTCGATAAATATATTCAGCAACCGGACTACATTGATTTGGGAACGGATGAAAACGATGTGCAGGCAGATGTGGATTACCTGCAACTGATCAACCAATGGGAGAAAGTAAATGGCAAAATAATCCTCGACAGTATTGACCTCAACACCCCTTTTGGAGAGGAGTATGAAAACAAACTGGACTACTCCCAAAAAGAATTTAGGAATATATTTGTCGGCTACAGAAATGAGCAGTTGATAAAAATGATCGAAGAAAGCCCGGACAATAAAATCCTTGTGGTTTACGGGGCGGGCCACCGAAAAGATTTTAAACAGAGAATCAAGAACATAAACAATGACTAAGAAGATTCTGAAAATATTTTTCAAAAGCCTGTTGGCGATTATTGTCCTGGCAGTTCTTGCCTGGTTTTCTTTCCTTGGATGGGAATATATCACCGGTGGCAAATATGTGGATTACCTGAAAAACAACAATGAAACCGTGGAATTGAATGAGCCGTTTTCCTTTGAAATAATGGAGAGTGACTTAATGAAAAGCAAATTGGTCATGGTGGGGGAAATCCATGGTCTCAACGAACCGACAAAGTTTGATGTGCGTTTTTTCAAATACCTGTACCGCAATTATGGTGTCAGGACATATTTTGCCGAACTGGATTGTGCCCAAGCGGCTTTAATGAACGAATACCTTGAAACCGGGGAGGAAAAGCTTTTACACAGTATCCTCAAAAAATGGGTTGTGGTACAGGGAAGGGAGAACAAGGACTATTACGATAAATACAAGGCTTTCCATGTATTTTACAAGCAATTGCCCGAAGGTGAAAAATTCAGGTTTATCGGAGTGGACATGATCCAGGATTGGAACGTAATGGCGATGTACGTAAATCGATTAAGTGAAACCGATAGCACATTATTGCCAATAGTTTACGAAAAAGAAACGGTAGTTGACGCAGTTAAAGAACGCCTCCGGTATTTAGTCACAAATGACACTTTAAACCCTGAATTAAAATTCGAGTTTGATCATTTGCTCCGAAACATTGATTATAAAACCGAAAAGGTGCGGCGCGAAAAGGTGATGTTCGATAACTTCTATGCTTTGTACAAACATTTTGGCCTATCCTCCCAAAAAGTATATGCCTGGTTTGGTGTCTATCATATTTTTCAATACCGTATAAATGGCCACCATCCTTTGGCCTCGCTAATCCGGCAATCGGATTTGGGTTTGGCAAATAATATGATCACCATGAATTTTATGTTTGTTGATAGCTATATGACCTTAAAAAGCAATATGCTCCCGGAGTTCATGCAAAGCGGGGGAAAGTATTCAAAAGCCCCGGTTTCGTCCGATAATATTATCTTTATGTACATTTATGGTATCCGTGATTTTAAAAGGCTAACAGGTGAAAATCAAAAATCAATTATCAAAATGAACGGAGAAAACAACCCTTATGCATATTCGTCACGACTGGCCCACACCTACCAATTACTCCCGGTCGTCCCCAAATTTGAATTCAGCGATAAAGGAAAGCCGTATGTGCAATACTCAATATTTGTGCGAAATTCAGATTGGGCCGAACCCATAGAGAATTAACCGTATCCCCATTCTAAAATATTGAAATTGGTCTGTAAATAAAAACCGGGTAAATTGATTGCCGATTTTTTAACCTAAATTATACATTTCTAATGCATAATTTGGGTTTTGGTTGTAATTAACGACCAGAACCACTACCTTTGGTTTTCTTAAACCTTCAAAATTTCATACCATGAAAAAATTTACTTTTGTTTTTATTTGGATTTTGTTTTCATTTCAATTAATGGCGCAATGGGCAACGGATGCTGCCGAAAATACGGCCATCAACCTTGCACCTGGCGAACAGGCAATTCCCAAAGTGGCCACTTCGGAAAACGGGACAACTTATGTTTCCTGGTTTTCAAGCGAAGGCGGGAATTACAATGTGCGGTTACAAAAACTGGATGTTTTGGGGGATAAACTCTGGGCCGATGATGCTTTGTTGATCAGCGACAACGAAGCCATGAGCTGGCTCACCGACTGGGACATGGCCATCGATCAGGACGATCATGCCATCCTGGTTTTTCAGGATATCCGCACCGGGCCAAACAACATTTATGCTTACAGGATTTCACCGGGAGGTGAATTTGTTTGGGGCGAGGACGGGCTGGCACTTTCAAACAATGATGCTTTTGAAGCTGCGCCCAAGGTATGTATCACCAATGCGGGCAATACTGTTTTTGCCTGGCAGTCGGACGATGTGATAATCGTGCAGAAAGTTACATCAGATGGCACCTTGCTTTGGGGAGATACGGGAATTACCATTAGTGGGAGCGATACTTATTCATGGCCACAGCTATTGCCCGTTGGGGACGATGATGTGATCATGAAATATTTTAACGATTCGGGGCCAACATGGTCGCCCACCCGGCATGTGTATGCGCAGCGTTATGATATGGACGGAAACGCAGTTTGGGCCGAAGCGGCCGTTATATCCAATGCAGGCGGGATTTCGGCCTGGACACAGGTTTTTCCATTTGTCAACGATGGAAACGATGGCTTTTTCATCGCCTGGCACGACGACCGTGACAATAATAATTTGGCGAGCATTTTTGTCCAGCATATTGATAATGCCGGGCAACCAGTATTTCAGGATAATGGAGTTGAGGTTTCCCTTAGTCCCGGTATGAACCATTTTTATGCAAACCTTGCTTTGCCTCAAGGCTCTGATGATATTTTTGTTTATTGGAACGAAATGAACGGGAACCAGGACCAAAAAGGTATTTACGGACAAAAGGTTTCCTCATCTGGTGAAAGGCTTTGGACCGACAACGGGAAAGCAATTGTGGAAGTATCTTCCGCAAATTTATCACCAATGGCAGCACGGGCTGCAAATACTGATATGGTGGTTTTTTATGAGGATTATTTTGATGCGGTAAGTACGGCGGTAAAAGCCATGAAAATTGATGTGGATGGCAATTTTGTGTGGCCGGATGAAGTAGTGACCATGAGTTCGGTTCAATCGGCAAAAATCCATCCTGATATCGGTAGTTTGCACAACGGACAATGGGTAGCCGTTTGGGGCGATGAAAGAAATGCCGACCGTGATATTTACGGACAGAATATCCAAATGGACGGAACGCTTGGGCCCGTGGAAATCCAGGGGGACTTGGAAGTTCATCCCGATACGGTTATCATGGATACCGTGCCCTGGGATTATGTACTTGTTGTAAATAGCACACCGGATACAGTTACCATTGAATATGCTACTTTCACCTTTGGTATTTGTGAAGTTATTAATCCTGGCCCGTCTGGATTTCCCTATGTAATGGCTTCGGGGGATTCGCTTACAATTGAAATATTTGTTGTGCCGGGATCCAATATTGCTTATTACGAAATGGACTATTTACAGCTTGTGACTTCAATCGGCGATTATGAAGTTGTGTTTTACATTGATGATGGTTTGATTCAAGGAGGTGTGATAGAACAAAATAGAAACACAATCCGTGTTACAACTTTTCCAAATCCTTCTTCGGGAAATGTTTGGTTTGATATCCAATCAACAATAAACAAAAGCCTTGATTTGGAAATATATAATTCCCTTGGGAAGATAATCCAATTTATTAACGTCGACGATATTGGAAACGGAAAGGAAATTATGTGGGACAGGAAAGACAATAATGGCAACGAAGTCCAACCGGGAATCTATACGTACAGGATTTGGAACGGCGAAAACAGCCAATCCGGAAAAATAATTTTGAGCCGATAACAAGTACCTAAGCCTGCTTTGCAAAGGGCGCACGGGAAATTCCCTTTTTAACCCCTGATATCTTCAAGGGGGATTTTCTGAAATTTCTCGTGCGCCCTTTGCGGTTTTTTTTGAAATCCCGTTCCTCACGCCTTTCACCCGGTTGGAATATGATTTCAGTTTTCAGTTTCCCCTGAATTTACTTAATATACTGTTGCCTGATTTGCTTACAAGCCAATCGGAACTTTTGTTCGTTTTTTGGGTTTTTGGCCGTGACACAAAATCACAAGAAGTAATTACTGCCCCCAGGAATAAAACGATGATCCAACGTTTAATAAATGTCCCCATAATCCCTTTTTTCTTTCCACTGCGAGTCAAGGCTTGGAAATCCATGTCAAGGCTGAAGGCCTTGTTTGATTCAGCCCAAGGCGTTGCCATCTAAAATTGCCGTAATACATGCCACTTCATTGACTTTTGAGGCCTCACCATAGCGGTGGCCATGATTTCGTTTCAAGACCTTATGTTTTATTGCACTCTCATTTCTCATGGCAAAGTCCTATTGCATTATCCTGGTTAAAAGGATAAGTTCTTGAACCTGTTTTAAATGCGATCGGAGCGAAATATAAAAGTTGAGAAATATCTAAAAAGAAGTGACATATAACGTTCATAAAAAGATTTAGATCATTCAAGACAAGTATTTATCTCAATTTTGAGAGGCTTGTAAATCTCATGCAATACACTATTATTGTAGCATATAATTTATAAACATAAACAAAAGACAAATGAAAAAATCAAATTTACTTTTTTTAGCAAGTGCATTGTTGATTATGCTCGCTCTATCTGTTTCCTCCTGTACAAAAGAAGGTCCCGCTGGAGCTGATGGAACAGATGGTATAAATGGAACAGATGGAACAGATGGAGTTGATGGGAACGTAGTGTGCATGACATGTCATAATTTGGAGAACAAAGCTGCCAAGGAGATGCAATATGCACAGTCCGGCCATGCTGCAGGTGCAGTTGTTGGATATGCTGGTGGCCGTCAAAATTGCGCCAGGTGCCATTCCAACGAAGGCTTTATTGAAACTCAGTTCACCGGATTGGATACCACAGCTGCTGTAATTCCTATTCCAACGCCAATAGGCTGCGTAACTTGCCATGATTTTCATGATACGTTCGATTTTGAAAATGAAGGCCCTGATTATGCACTTCGCACTACTAAACCAGTTGATTTAATAATGTATGATGGTGAAGTCACACTTGATTTTGGTGGGCCTTCCAATTTATGTGCTACATGTCACCAACCGAGGACAGCGAGCCCTGAAGATGATGGCAGTGGAAACTTTACGATCACCAGCACGTACTGGGGATCTCATCATGGGCCACAATCCACCTCTATTGAAGGAATTGGCGGTTATGAAGTGGGAACTGGTTATCCCACTCCCGGTTCCACAACACACAAAACCGAAGTTTCGTGTATAGGCTGTCACATGCACGAATCTACAGGACATACCTGGAATGTTGATGTTGCAGCATGTACAAGTTGCCATTCAGATGCTACTGATTTCAATATTAACGGTGTTCAAACTGATGTTCAGAATATGATGTCAGAATTAAAAACCAAATTTATTGCAGCAGGGATGTGGGATGAAACTGAAGATAAGATAGTTCCGGGTACATACCCAATAGATCACGTTGGGGCATATTATAATTATGCATGGATATTGGACGACCGTAGTGATGGAGTTCATAATGCAGCTTACATAAAAACCCTTTTGACCAATTCCATTGCAGTATTTAATTAGGATGGATTTTCATAACAAAAAAAAGGCCCCATTACAGGGGCCTTTTTTTATTGGCTGTTTTTTCCATAAAACCTCTATTCGGCTGTGTTGCCTTTAAGGGCTATGGGTACACGGCAAATATCCTCATAATTCCTTTTTTACTTTATACTGCTGAAGCCAATCCTCAATCAGCCTATTTAATGGCAAATACAGAAAAACCCGCTTAGCAAAATTAATTTGCCAGGCGGGTTTCAATATTGAGTAAGTCATGAATTCCTAAAGCTTAAATTCAGCCTTGATTTTATCCACAAAATCCAATTTTTCCCAGGTAAACAGCTCAACTTCTTTTTCGATTTTCCCCTGATAGGGCGAATTGAAGATTTTTGTAATCGTCCGGGGAGTCCTTCCCATATGGCCATAGGAGGCCGTTTCGAGATAAATGGGGTTGCGGAGTTTCAGCCTGTCTTCGATAGCGGCAGGGCGCAAGTCAAAAATATCTTCGATTTTTTTTGCGATATCACCATCAGATACTTCCATATTGGAAGTGCCGTAAGTATTCACAAAAACACCGACCGGCCTTGCTACTCCAATGGCATAAGAGAGCTGTACCAGGATTTCATCTGCCACTCCTGCGGCCACGATGTTTTTAGCGATATGCCTTGAGGCATAGGCCGCCGACCTGTCCACTTTGGAAGGGTCTTTCCCTGAGAAAGCGCCGCCACCGTGGGCACCTTTTCCGCCGTAGGTATCCACGATGATTTTACGGCCTGTAAGCCCTGTATCACCGTGAGGGCCTCCAATCACGAATTTCCCTGTTGGGTTTACATGAAGGATAATGTCATCATCGAATAATGACTGCACACGTTCGGGGAGCAGTTTTTTCGTCCGGGGGATCAAAATATCCCTGACATCATCTTTGATTTTCTTCAACATCCGTTCATCATCGGTATCAAACTCATCGTGTTGTGTTGAAACCACAATGGTGTGCACCCTTGAAGGTTGGTTATTGTCGTCATATTCAATGGTCACCTGCGATTTGGAATCGGGCCTCAGGTAGGTCATTGATTTTCCCTCACGGCGGATTGCTGCCAGTTCTTCCAAAAGGATATGTGAAATGTCGAGGCTCAAGGGCATATAGGCATCGGTTTCCTTGCTGGCATAACCGAACATCATCCCCTGGTCGCCTGCACCCTGGTCCAACCTGTTTCCCCGGTCAACGCCCCGGTTGATGTCGGGCGATTGTTCATGAATGGCATTTAGTACACCACAAGAATCACCGGAAAAACGGTACTCCTCTTTTGTATAGCCAATTTTATTGATTACCTTTCTCGCAGTTTCCTGCACATCCACATAGGCCTTGGATTTAACCTCACCGGCCACAATGACCTGTCCGGTTGTTACCATTGTTTCACAAGCCACTTTTGAATCGGGGTCAAAAGCAATAAATTCGTCCAAAATCGCATCCGATATTTGGTCCGCTACTTTGTCAGGGTGTCCTTCCGACACAGATTCTGACGTAAATAAATATCCCATTATTTGTTGTTTTAAATTTATTAATTGATTTCAAACTTCTACGGACTTGTTAATTAAGGGATAGAAACCCGTAACTTATAACCCGTAACTTGATAATACTTATTCAGTACCAATAAAATAAGCCATAAGTTTTAATATGAGAAACGAAAATTTGATTGGAGGTAGGATACGACACTGCTTTAGCATTTTTTCCCGTGGTTGCAATCAATCAAATCTTTCCACATAAGGGCGCAAAGATATAAATTAATTGGGATCGGCAAAAAGATTTTTCAAACCTTAAATTCGCAAATAAAAAATGCTTGCGGATTTAAGGTCAAAAAGGGAATTTGGCAGATTTCTTAGTAGCTTAGTTTAGGACATAGATGCATTTGGGAATATAGATTTAAATCATGGATATCAAAGCGACCAAAATAAGAAGTGGACAATTCCAATAAATATTGAACACCTTGTAGTTCTGTAATCAAGGTTTGCAAAGCCTTTATTTCATCAACAGTTTTGTGATCTCCTCTGTTGTTTTTGGATCGCTGGGCCTGGTGGCCGTGGAATCCACTATGTTCCCATCCCTGTCGTAGAGTACGTATCTTGGGATATAGCGTACGTCGAACAATTCATTGTATTCCTTTTTTACTTTTGTGTTGGCCCTGTAATGGTCTCCCGTGATCTGAAGTATCTTTATCATGTTTATCCATTTTTCGGGCCCCCGGTCAGATGAGATGTAAACAAAGGCCACATCCTTCCCGGCAAAATAATCCTGCATTTCCAGGGAGAAAGGCATTTCGGCGCGGCAAGGCCCACACCATGAAGCCCAGAAGTCGAGATAAAGCACTTTTCCTTTGTATTGTTCGATGATACTTTGGAAGTCGAGATCGGAGAACTCTTCTTTTTCCAAATCCTTCAGGAAGGCTTTTTCCGGTAATTTTCGGCCGAGTTCATCTTTCGTGACCTCATATTTTTGAAGGACATATTCCTTGATTTCAGGTTGTGTTATATATTTTTCGAAAACAGGTTTGTACTTTTCAAAATACTCCAATTTGTAATTACCAAGTTTGGAATAAAACTGACGGGCCAATACCTTTTCCCGGCTTATGCCTGACAAGGTGGAGGTAATCGCTGCCATCATCATTGAATCCGATTCCTGGAGATTATTGGGACGAACGGGGAAAACCGAAGCAAGGTATCCGGGATAAACGTCAAAATATCCATTGTACTCATCTGATTTCAGGAATGGATTGGGGTAATCAAGCATATTCCCAAAATCCGTGTAGAACCGGGGAGGTATGTTTATGGTGTCATAAGGGATCTTGCGGTCCCTTTTGCTTTGTATGTATAGAAATATGTTTATTGCATACTGAAAATCCATTTCTGTTTTTTGAAAATCCATGAATGCTTTGTTGATTTTTCCCGAACCGGAATAACCGTCCAACAATTCATGTTGTTTTGTTTTATAATACAAATAGAACTTTTCATATTCGTCAGCGGTAAGGGAATCCGCAAGTTTCCAATACCTTGGGGGCGGGTCATTGAACTTAAGGTATTTTTCTGCCAGAAAATTGTTTTCGTTGGCCCCTTTTCCCTTGTAAACAATGGATTCGTCAAATTCTTCCGTGTCTAAGCTTACATTTATTTCATCGCCGGGCGAAAGGAACATGGCCGTAACTTCATTGCCATCCGTAAAAACTGCCGGTTGTGGCGAACTGATTTCAAAACTCACCTTGAATGAGCCGTCTTCGTTTAAGTTACTGCCGTACTTGATGTAATCATTGCCAATGGCCGGCAACAATTCGACAAAGACCGAATCGCCGGTCGGGTTGATTATTGTCCCGCTGATGTTTATTTCATTGGGGTTTCCCTTTTGTTGGTTGCACGAAACCAATAGGATAAGACTTGACAGGAAAGTGATGGAGATTAGAATGATCGTTTTTTTCATGATATAAGTGTTTTTGATTGGCCACAAAATACAAAATAAATTTGAAATTGTATTGAGATATTACACATTATACTTTGGTAAATTATTCCCCACCCAATCACGTACGTACAGGACAAAGAACACAACATGCTTAAGCCATTTATCGAATTGCAGATATTTAAGAACCGATAGGTTGTTATGCAAGAACAACGGATAATCTTTGGTGGAATCCAGCTCGGAATCTATTTCCCTGTTTTCTTTTTCGTAAGTTTTTGGAAGACCTTCTCAAGGCTTTGTTCCGGCTTTTGCATGGAAAGGACTTTCAAATTGTTCTTTACCGCAAATTCAAAAACAAGTGGACGGATATCCTCTGTAACATTGGCCTGCAATATCCAAGAATTTCCCTTTTGCTTATTGGCCTGATGAACGCCCTTAATGGAAAAAATTTGCTTTTGCTCGATGTTGGAATCGAATTCCACCTCCACAATTTGAATATTGGAAGAACCTTCAGATAGGTTTTTAGTTGAGTCGTCTGCCACGATTTTTCCCTGGTCGATGATGATGGCCCGGCTACAGATGGCCTCCACCTCCTGCATGATGTGTGTGGATAGCATGACGGTTTTTTCTTTCCCTGTATTTTTTATCAGTTCCCTGATTTCTATCAATTGGTTCGGGTCGAGTCCGGAAGTGGGCTCGTCAAGGATAAGCACTTCCGGATCGTGGATCAATGCCTGGGCAAGCCCAACCCTTTGGCGGTAGCCTTTGGAAAGGGCACCGATCTTTTTGTTTTGTTCCTTTTCGATCCCGATCAGGTCGATCATCTCCTTTACCCGGGATTTTTTGTTTGGGATAGCATACAGCCCGGCCACGAATTCCAGGTATTCCTTTATGTACAAATCGAGGTACAATGGGTTGTTCTCGGGAAGGTAGCCCACTTTTTTGCGCACCTCGATGGATTGCTCAAGAATATCGAAACCATTTACTGAAATCGTTCCATCGGAAGGGGGGATAAAACAGCTGATTATTTTCATCAGGGTTGATTTCCCGGCACCATTTGGCCCCAACAAGCCAACAATTTCCCCTGCCTTAATTTCAAAGCTAACGTTATCAAGGGCTTTCTGGCTCCCGTATAATTTGGTGATATTTTCAACAATTATGGACATCTTTATTCAAAGCTTAAATTACTTTCTCGTTGTTGTTTATTAAAATCGAATTTAACAAATCAATCCCATAGTATCAAATTCAAGACGTGATACTCCTGCAATTTGAGCAGCTTTCCCGATTGTTGCTTTTTGTAATTTAAATAAACGGATAGCAAGATAAATTTTAATTCGCTTTTTTAAATCACTTTCAGTTTAATTAAGTGCAAGTAAAATATCGCCCGGGAAATCAATGTTAATTGTTTGGGTATTCATGATTGTCAAAGATTAAGTTGATTACAAAGTTACTAAATATCTGAGTTAAGCTATTCCCAATTTATTTTAAGGCAATATAAACGAATACAAAATCAGAATTTCTTCCCATGGCAATTCTTGTACTTCTTCCCGCTACCGCAAGGGCAAGGATCGTTCCTGCCCACTTTCTTTTCCCTGGTAACGGGTTGTGTTACCTGTTCGGCCTGTGTATCGCTGTGGGCCTGTGAAAGCAGGTCGCTCCTTTCGGTCTTGTATTTCGACATATCCGTGCGGCGGTGCTGCTGTGCCTGCCGGACATCGGCTTTTGCACCCGGCAAATGGCACTTCACAAGGAAAGAGTCAATCTCCTTATTGGTCCTTTGTACCATGGACTTGAACAGCTCAAAGGACTCGAACTTATAGATCAACAATGGGTCTTTCTGCTCGTAGGTAGCTGTTTGAACAGATTGTTTCAGATCATCCAACTCGCGCAGGTGTTCTTTCCAGGCATTGTCGACCTGGCTGAGCGTGACCCCTTTTTCGATGGCAAGGATAACTTCCTGTCCTTCGTTCTCGTTGGCCCTTTTCAAGTTGGCAACAACCTGCATTTCCTTTATCCCGTCTGTAATTGGGATGGCGATATTTTCATATTGGTTGTTCTGGTTTTCATAAACATCCTTGATAACAGGCATTGCTTTTTCCCTGATCTGGTCATTTTTAAGCCTGTAGTTTTCATAAACCTTCTCAAATATATTTTCAATGATCGCATCTTTCTTCCCTTCGAGGAAACTCTTTTCATCATAAGGAGGGTCAAAGGCAAACACTTTGAGCATTTCCATCTTAAAGCCTTCAAAATCCCTTGATTCCTGAAAATCGAGAACAGTTTGTTCGATGGCATCGTACATCATATTGGAAATGTCGATGGCGAGCCTTTCGCCAAACAAAGCATGTTTCCTTTTTTTGTAAATTGCCTCTCGTTGGGCATTCATCACATCATCGTATTCGAGCAGTTTCTTACGTATCCCAAAATTGTTTTCTTCCACTTTCTTTTGTGCCCTTTCGATGGACTTGGTGATCATTGAATGCTGGATAACTTCCCCTTCCTTGATACCCATCCTGTCCATTATCTTGGCGATACGCTCCGATCCGAACATACGCATCAGGTCGTCTTCGAGGGAGACAAAAAACTGTGAGCTTCCCGGGTCTCCCTGCCTTCCTGCACGTCCACGGAGCTGCCTGTCAACCCGTCGTGAATCGTGGCGCTCGGTGCCGATGATGGCAAGTCCGCCGGCATCAACAACTCCCGGCCCCAACTTAATGTCGGTCCCCCTACCGGCCATGTTGGTCGCAATGGTCACGACGCCAGGTTGCCCGGCCTCTTTTACGATGATGGCTTCCCTTTGGTGCAGTTTCGCGTTCAGTACATTGTGCTTGATATTTCGGCGGGTCAATAGTTTACTTAGTAATTCGGAGGTTTCAACGGATGTTGTTCCGACAAGTACCGGTCTTTTAAGTTTGACGAGCTCGTCAATTTCGTTGATGACCGAATTGAATTTCTCACGTTTTGTTTTAAAGACCATGTCCTCACGATCATCGCGGATAATGGGTTTGTTCGTAGGGATTACCACCACGTCCAACTTATAGATATCCCAAAGTTCACCGGCTTCTGTTTCAGCTGTACCCGTCATCCCTGCCAATTTCTTGTACATCCTGAAATAGTTCTGCAAGGTAATGGTGGCATAGGTTTGCGTGGCGGCTTCCACCTTCACGTTCTCTTTTGCCTCGATGGCCTGGTGCAAGCCATCTGAATATCTTCGCCCTTCCATGATACGTCCCGTTTGCTCGTCCACGATCTTGATTTTGTTGTCCATGATAACGTATTCCACATCCTTTTCGAACATGCAATAGGCTTTCAGCAATTGGTTGACGGTATGTACCCTTTCTGATTTTATGGAATAATCCCGGAGGATTTCACTTTTCCTGTTGATTTTCTTTTTCTCGGGCAGATCGGATTTTTCAAGATCGGCAATTTCTGCTCCCACATCGGGCAATACATAGAAATTTTCCTCACCCGCCAAATCGTTGATAAGGTTGATCCCTTTTTCTGTCAGGTCAACGGAATTCGTTTTTTCATCGATTACAAAAAAGAGGGGCTCGGTGATAATGTGCATATGCTTTTCCTGCTCCTGCATATAAAAGTTCTCGGTTTTCTGCATGAGGGCACGCATGCCTTCTTCACTGAGGAATTTAATGAGTGCCTTGTTTTTTGGGAGCCCTTTGAAAGCCCGTAAAAGTTGTTCGGCACCTTTTTTCTCGTTATCTGGACTTGATTTATCGGCAAGTAGTTTTTTTGCTTCGGCCAAAAACTTTGTCACTAAATTTTTCTGTGCACTGTGAAGCTGCTGAACCTTGGGCTTAAATTCATCAAACTCCTGTGTGTCCCCTTTTGGTGTTGGCCCCGAAATAATCAGCGGTGTCCGGGCATCATCGATCAAAACAGAGTCAACCTCATCCACGATGGTATAATTGTGTGGCCTCTGGACAAGTTCATCGGGGAAGGCGGTCATGTTGTCACGGAGGTAATCAAAACCAAATTCGTTGTTCGTTCCATAGGTGATATCCGCCAGATAGGCTTCCCTTCTCGGTTGGGAATTGGGTTGGTGCTTGTCGATGCAATCCACTTTCAAACCATGAAATTCAAACAAGAGGCCCATCCATTCCGAGTCACGTTTTGCCAGGTAATCGTTCACGGTAACGATGTGCACGCCTTTGCCCGGGAGTGCGTTGAGATACACCGGAAGCGTTGCCACCAATGTTTTTCCTTCTCCTGTAGCCATCTCAGCAATTTTCCCTTGATGAAGGATAGTGCCACCAACAAGCTGGACATCATAATGGACCATGTCCCACTTGATGAGGTTTCCTCCGGCTTCCCATTCGTTGTTGTAAAGGGCTTTGTCGCCCTTGATATTGATATGGCTGTATTTTGCGGCCAGTTCCCGGTCGCGGTCGTTCGCAGTGACTTCCACAATATTGTTTTCCTTAAAACGAAGGGCTGTTTCCTTTATAACCGAAAAAGCTTCGGGAAGGATTTCGTCCAGCATTTCCTGAGTGTTGTCGTATATTTGCTTTTCCAGTGTGTCGGCTTTTTTCCAGAGTTTTTCCTTTTCGTTCACATCCATTTCAGGATTGTCGGAAATCTGTTGTTTTATTTCCTCTATCTCCCTTTCTTCATCTGCAATATTATCGGCGATCCGCTTCTTGAATTCCCCCGTTTTCGCACGCAATTCATCATTGTCCAAGGTTTTAATGTGCTCGTATGCCTCGTGGATTGTTTTCTGGATAGGTGCTGTGGATTTTATGTCGCGATCTGATTTCGATCCCAGTAATTTGCTGAAAAAATTTGCCATTATCTTTGATGTTTTTCAATTCATTTTAAAAAAAGGCCTGCCCTCAATAATTATTCCCAAGCTTACATGGCCAAATACATGACATGAAGTCATATGACCTGGAACAAGTTGGTGTTGTTGTGCCTGCCACAAGTTGGTGTTGTCACCAACTTGAACAATATTGACATTGCAATGCCATTGCAAAATTACTTTAATATTTTGAATTATAGTTTGGTTATTACTACAATTCATTGTCCTAACTTGTTGGTGACAAAACCAACAAGATGCAAGGTCCGTTATCTTTAAACTTGGTTGCAACAACATCAACATGGTGCAAGCTTGAATTATTCTTTCTTTGTGCTCTCCTTAATCATTCGTTGAAAAGCATCCTCGATAATCTCGCTTGGTTTGTAGGCCGGGTATTGCACGATTTTCCCATTGCTGTCGATCAGTACGAATACCGGGAACGTTTTCACCCCGTAATCGTACAAAAGTTGATAATCGTCACCATTGTAGAGAAATGTCCATGGATATTTTTTTTCGTTAACGAACTTGTTAATGACTACCGTGTCCTGATCGAGGGAGACGGTCACAAAATCAATCCGGTCCTTGTATTTTTCATAGAGGTTTTGCATCAGTTCCATTTCGGCTATGCAGGCATAACTCCATGTTGTCATAAAACTCAGGTAAACAGGTTTGCTGTTTTGTTCCGGGAAATTGAATATTTCCCCATTAAGTTGCGGGAGCGAAAACCCGGGAGTTGGTGTTCCCGGCTGTAGCTTTTCAAGTGAACGGATAAGGTTGCCCGCTATCAAACGGTGTTCGGGAAACTTGCTTTCCGTTTTCGCCTGTTCCAAAATATTAAGAATGTTTTTTTTGGAATAATCGGGGGAATGGTACAGTTCCGTAATCCCATTGAACAACACCAGCTCACGGATGACTTCGTTCCGCAATAAGGTGTCCTTTCCCAAGGAATCTATCAACGCACTGAAACTGTTTTGATAATTGATGGTGGACAATAAATCTGCACGCTTGATTTCCCGGCTCCCCGATGTGAGGAACTGGCTGAAGAACTGGTTGAAAAAATACATATATTCGATATTCTGGTACAATACCGGTTGTTTGTAAAAATATTCCCCAAAAAGTTTTGCCTGACTTGTTGGCATGGCAGCAAGGTAAACCAAAGCCAATTTATACCGCATATAATCCCGGAAATAATTGTTTTTCACATTTCCGTATTTTTCTTGCAAAGAATCACTGAAATCCTGGATCAGGTCTTTTTTCCTCCTTTTGTAAACCTCTTCAAAATGATCGTCGATAAATTGGTCGTAGCTTTTGTTGAAATCAGAGATGCGTTGGTTCAAGTTATTATTACCTGAAGTGATGGTGCAATTTAACGACTCCTTTTTATAATATGGCCTGAAATTTCCCTGGAAGGAGATACTGTCGGCAGTGATCTTGTAATTTTCCCCGGGCTCAAGATAAAGCTCAATGTTGAAATACTCGATATCAAGTCGGGTGTAAACCGTTTCGGTCAAATCGAGGGTCATGGAAAAGTTCCCCTCGGGATCAATAAGTTGCTGCGCAATTACAGTATCGAGATAGGTTACCTGGTCGGAATAGGCGATTATCCTGATTTCCTTGTTCCCCGCTCCGGGGATATTCCCGGTAACCTGGGTTTCCGTGGCACCTAAGGTGCTTGCAGCAAACAGGAATAAGAATGATAATAAAATTTGGGACATATTTTTTTTATTGGCAATCAAACGGGCATTGCTTGAAAATATTGGATATTCCTTATTGCTCTTTTTTAATCGTTGATAGATCAATGGCCTTGGGAATAAAATTGCTCACGTCGCCTCCCACTTGAAAAACGGATCGGACGATGGAGGAATTAAGAGGTGTATGTTCCATTTCGGAGAGGAGGAAAACGGTTTCGATTTCATGGGTCCGATCCAGTTGTTTGTTGATCTGTCCAATACTCCTTTCAAATTCAAAATCGGCGGAAGTCCTTAAGCCCCTTAAAATAAAACGCGCTCCTATCTCTTTACAGAAATCCACGGTAAGGCCCTGGTATTTCATCACTTTGATATTTGGATGGCCCTGAAAAGTTTTCTCGATCCACTGTATCCTTTGTTTCAGGGGGAAAAACCCTTGCTTTTCGGCATTGATCCCGATGGCAACAATCAACTCATCAAATAGGGGGGCAGCCCTGAGGACAATGGATTCATGGCCTTTGGTAATGGGGTCGAACGAACCGGGGAATACGGCGATTTTTTTCATTTCAGTTTCATGTTGATTCTGTTCCATATTATTATTAACGCAAAATTAGGCAAAAAATGTGAAGGGGGTTTTTTTATGAAGGAGTGCGAAGGAATTAAATAAGGGTAGTTTTGTAATTTCAATTTGAGTTACAAATGTTTCGGTGCCCTGCACCAAAAGCCGGAGCAAATTTAACAATGAAATTGATACAATTAATCATCGTTTCCGAATCTCTTCAAATCAACCTTCTTAAAAGTCCATTCGGGTGTTTTCAATATTTCCCCGAAATCGGTTGAGTACCATGGGCTGATACCGTCATCGTTTGGGTTTTTCATTAAAAATCCAAACTCAAACTGAAATAGAACACGGTGCCGGGCTGGACTTCATAATCCTCAACGCCCCAGGCCAGGTCGGCACGGATGAAATAACCCAGCAAACGGGTTCGGGCCCCAAAACCAAAACCACCTACGATCGGGTCTTTCTGCACCTTCACGGTTATGTTCAGGGGAGCTTGCTCGATGTGGTTGGTGTATAGGAAGTTTTCGTCGGAATAGGGGTGGAGGCCGGTCCAGGCAGTCCCCACGTCACCAAACCCAACAACCTGGAAGTTGTTCAGGAAATCGGATTTGATCGGATGGTTGGCGAAATACCGGAAAACCGGAAAGCGCAATTCACTGTTCAGCACCGCAAAGCTGTTCCCGTTTCGGATGTTCTGGTTGAAGCCCCGAAGATTGGTGGCAAGGGTCTGATAAGCATAGCTTTGATCAAAGTCGATAGGTGTGGTCAAATTGAATTTTGGGAACAACCAATTATCCACCCCGCCCATATAATAAATGAGTTTATTGTTACCGAACGAAGTGCTCATCGCAAAACGGTTTGCCCAGATAAACGAGCGGCTGATGCGTTGGTAATTCCTGAAATCGGCGCCCAAAACCACAAGGTTTTCCCCCCGTTTTTCCACCCTTTCATAATACTCCCCGAAAATTTTAAATCGTGTTCCATAAAAAAGGTTGATGCCGAGGCTTCGGGTATTGTCGTAAACCAGTTCCCCTTTTAACCCGGCCCAATTTCGGTAAACGTTGGGGCGGGCAAGGTTCACCGCATCCGTTGAAAGGAAAACACCCATGTCGTTACGGAAACTTGCCGTCCCCTTTACTGCAAGAATGGGACTGAACGGCCATTTGATAACATAAAAGACTTCATGGGAGTAAACCCTGATAAGGCTCATTTGTAAAGTTTTCGATGGATTGCCGATGGAAAATGATTTCCTTGTCGAGACGTTTTTTCAGGTTGGCATAACTAAACAGGTATTCATTGTTGGCAAGGTTCAGGTTGAGCCTAACCCCTCCCGTTATCCTGTAATCCTCCAGCAAATCGGTAACACCGACCTTTATCAGGGCATTGAAACCGGGGTTGAGGTAAATGGGCGAATTTCCCCCTGTGAAAGGTTGATAGGTTTGGTTCAGATAGGAAAAGTCGATTTGTGTGACCAAATCCGTGAGGAAATATTCCACATCGTAGTTCCTCCGTTTAGGTGGCTCTTTTTTGTTGCCGGAAAGGGGTTTGCCCTTTATGTCGAATATCTGCTTGATTTTCGTGGAATCAATAATACCGGGCGTATCAAAAGTATAATTGTTGATGTCGATTTTTGAATCCTTCGGCAAGGTATCGGCGGCAATTATTTCGTCCACGGCCTCGCTTTGCCGTACCGTGGAAAAGCCCCTTGACTTCTTTTTTGGTTTTTCCTTTCCCGTTTCCACATAGCGCGAATCCCCGCTTTTCTCCAAATCGCCAAATATGTTGATCAGGTTTTGCATATAGGGTGTATTGCCCAGTTTTAGCCGGGGCAGAGCCGTGGGTATTTCCTGGTCGAAAATCTGCATTTTGTATTTCTGGTCCTTATAGATGATCTGACCGTATTTCCCTATCATCGGGACAACGTCCTGTTCAAGGATATTCCTTGAATAATCCGTAACTGCATAGGAGTTCGTGAAATGCCGGTAGTGGGTCGTGGTGTCAATATAGCTGATGGCACTGTCGAAACGGCCAAGGTAGCGGTTGTAAATCCCGTTTGCATCGCTCAGGAAAGTGATGTAATTGTTTTCGTACTCCATGGCCTGTATTTCGTTGGCAAGCGGTGTTTTGGTCACCCGGCGCAGCACATTGTCGCGTTCCAGGTATTTGTACAAAAACAGGTCGTACCTTTTTTGCCGTTCTTCGGCTTCCGGGTCAAATTTCCTTTCAAAACGGATGGTGTCGTTCATCCGGTTCGAACTGAAAACAATTTGTTCCGAATTATGGATAAAGCGTGGATAAAGATCATCGTAAGCATCCTTGGTGACCTGGAAATAGGAATTGGAGCCAATATCGTAAACGAAAATATCCGACTGCCCCCTTTGTACCGCCGACATCACCATGCTCCTTCCATCATCGGAATAGGCAAAATCCAGCACTTTCTCAAACTGGAACAGAATCACCTCTTCGGGCTTGCGCTCACCCATCCGGTAATAATAGAGGTAAACTTCGCCTTTATGCTCGATTATCACGGACAGGATCTGACCTGTGGGATGCCAGGCAAAAAGCGGATAGGAATAATCCACTTTGTCATCAAGGCGGAATCCGTCCTTCATCATTTTCTTTGTTTTTCCTGTGTTCAGGTCGCGAAGGAAGACCCTGTACTGGCCAGCCCGGTTTGTTGAATAAACCGCATAATTCCCATCGGGGCTTAGCTTTAACTTACTGTAAACCGTGTTTCTTTTTGTCTTTTTCAGCAGCGATTCTTCGGGCAGGCTCAGTTCGCTGTCCATTTGTTTATAACGTTGCCCGTAATAAGCAAGGCAATCGTTCATCAGGTTTTTGAACGAAATCCCAAGGATGTACAAAAAACCACTTTCCAGTTTCCGGCTCACCTTGGCCATATAAATGATATTGGAAATAGTGGCATCGCCGTATTTTTCGGCAATGAACCGCCAAAAGGCATGTCCGGCATAGGTGGCCTCTTCCCCGGTCAGCTGGTTGAACTTTTTATATTTCCCGGTAATGATCCCATCCTTCACACGGTTGTCGATTTCGGCACTCCAATCTTCTGAAATGTAGGATACCAGCCCTTTCATATACCAATCGGGGAAGGGGAACAGAGAGGTGTTTTTTATTTGCGAACCCACCGAGGTACCGTAAAGCAACTGGTTAACCATTGTCTGTGCAAGCCCGGCCAGGATTTGTTTGTCGAAATTGCGGTGGTTGCCATCAAAATAGAGGAACACCTTTTTCCCAATGATATGGGTAATGCCCCCGGTATTGTACTGCTCATCGCTTAGAAGCCCGATATTGCTTTGTTTAAGGTCGGTGAGGTTGTTGAAGATAATGAACTTTACCCTGTCGTTAAAGCCCGTTTCCAGTTTGTCCTCAATGTCCTCGATATTATCCTTTACATATTTTGCGGTGTATTGTGCCAGCTCCTTTCCCCCAAGGTAAAAGTAAATGTCGTAATCGGGGTATTTGTAAAATGTCCATTGGAACTCCTTGTACTGTACCCTGTTTTTCCCAAAACTCATTTGCGAGCCATTGTAAAACTGTGCATTTGAAATATGGGGGAACATAAATATTCCCGTCATCAAAAGCAGCAGCGCCCTAAGAGTTTTATATAATATTCGAGTATTGATAATCCGCATAGGCCAACCAACAAAAAAAGGAGTGCTAAAGTAACAATATTTTCCAATTGGATATTGTGGAACGGGAAAAATGATTTTTTGTACGGGGGAATTGGGCTTTATATAAATCAATCACCAAACCCTTTGGCAAAATATGGCTGAATCCTGCCATAAATTTTTCTAGTGGTATTCTGCCATGCTTTTCCAAAAACCTTTGTTTATCATTGTCGCATGAATTGCCTGCCTTTATCGCCCACTTGAACGGGAGGGCAGACAGGAATAAATAAGTTTTCAACCCCGTAGGTACGGGGGTAACCTTTTGCCCCTTTTTGGAATCAATAAATA
>JAJRTT010000313.1 GCA_024278155.1 Bacteroidota bacterium
ACACCTAAAAGCCTGTTGCGCCATCCCCGTTGTGTATCGCCTCTCGATGATTTGAGCAAGGGTGGTTTCAGGGAAGTAATAGATGATGCCGGTGCCGATCCGGAAAAAATCGACCGGGTGATATTCTGTGCTGGCAAAATGTATTACGAATTGCTGGAAGAACAGGAGAAAATCAAATCTGAAAATATTGCCGTTGTCCGGTTGGAGCAATTGTACCCATTGCCCAAAAAGCAATTACGGCAGATTGTGGCCAAGTACTACAAAACAGAAACATGGCTTTGGGTTCAGGAGGAACCCTATAATATGGGGGCATGGCCTTTTATGCACATGGAGTTCACGGATGTGCCCTTGAAAGTGATTTCGCGCCCTGCAAGTGGCAGTACGGCAACGGGCTCCAATAAATTCCACTATATCCGCCAGCGAAAAATTATCGAAAAAGCATTCCACGAATGTGTTTGCCCCAATCTCGAATATGAATGTAAAATGGTGTGTATCGGAAACCGTTGGAAATCCTTTGAGGAAGAACTGAAGAAATTGCATGTGGATATGATCGACACAAAAGATATTACGGGAGTGAAACAGTTGAAGTAGGGGAAATGGAATGATGGAAGAATGGAAAACAAAATAACAAACATCGTTGCGGCGCCTATGCTTAAAGCTTCGGCGACAGCATAAAGTACATAGAGATTGGACAATTGCGTAGCGTATTGAAGCAATCTGCCAATGGTTACGACTGAATGTCAAGGCCATTCCATAAAAGTGTTGACAGATTACTTCGCTCCGCTTGCAATAACGACATTAATTGAATCCTGGTTTTGTAAATATTGAAATCTTGGTTCTGAAAGCCTTGGCTCTAAAAGCCTTGGCTCTATAAGTCTTGGCTCTAAAAAGCCTTGGTTCTAAAAGTCTTGGCTCTATAAGTCTTGGCTCTAAAAAGCCTTGGTTCTAAAAAAATAAATTATGATAGAAATAAAAGTTCCCAGTCCGGGCGAATCCATAACACAGGTGCAATTGGCTTCATGGTTGGTTGCTGATGGCGATATTGTGGAGAAAGACCAGGAAATTGCCGAAATCGATTCCGACAAAGCAACCTTGACCGTAAGTGCTGAGGAATCTGGCCAGATAAAACTGATGGCCGGGGAAGGCGATACGATTGACGTGGGTTCGGTGATCTGTTCCATTGACACTTCAAAAGCCGTGGAAAAGAAAGCCGTTGAAACGATCGTCGATGAACAAAAACCCGTTGTGGAAAAAGCAAGTGGGGCAACGAAAGAAATTGGGGAAGATAAAGTAAAGCGGGAAGATAGCAGCAAACCAATTGCCGATGAAGGCATCCTGAATATTTCACCATTGGCTGCAAAGATGATGGAAGAGAACAATATGACCGAAAACGGTCTTATTGATTTCCTTAAACAATACAGGATCGGGAAGAAAGATGTAAGTTTCTTCCTGTCGGAGAAGGACAATATCAAACCTGGGCCACCAAATCCCCAATCCGATTCAAGCTGGGGAGGAACACGTGACAAAGACAGGAAGAAGATGTCGATGCTCAGGACAAAGCTGGCCGAGCGATTGGTATCCGTAAAACAGGAAACGGCCATGCTTACCACTTTCAATGAAGTGAACATGACGCCCATCATGGAAATCCGCAAGAAACACAAAGAGCATTTTAAGGAAAAACACGGGGTGGGCCTTGGCTTCATGTCCTTTTTCACAAAAGCGGTAACGGAAGCCCTGCAATATTTCCCTGCGGTAAATGCCCAGGTCGACGGGAATGAAATCGTATATCACGATTATGCCGATATCGGCATTGCGGTAAGCTCGCCCAAGGGATTGGTGGTCCCCGTTTTACGAAATGCCGAGCAGATGAGCCTTATGGAAATCGAAACCAATATCAAGGAACTCGCAATAAAAGCCCGCAACGGAAAAATCACCATTGACGAAATGATGGGCGGGACTTACACAATCACCAACGGTGGCGTTTTTGGCTCCATGCTTTCCACGCCCATTTTAAACCCTCCCCAAAGTGCCATCCTTGGGATGCACAATATCGTGGAACGCCCCATTGCCGTAAACGGAAAGGTGGAAATCCACCCGATGATGTACGTGGCCATGTCGTACGATCACCGCATCATCGATGGAAAGGAATCCGTCGGGTTCTTGGTGAAAGTAAAAGAAATGCTGGAAGACCCTGCAAAAATGCTTTTCGGTGGGAAAGACGGTGTTGAGGTGTTGTTGGGGCTTTAACTGAAGGGCGTAAAATCAGGGCCTTTTGCCTAAAAGCTTAACGCTAAAATCATCGACATAAACTTTTCCTTCGCCATAAAACTGGTAAAAACAAATCATTGTACTGTCGAGCGGCTGGTGGTGGATTGTCGTGAACAAACGCACCATTTCCCAATCTTCGTTAATCACCGACAAGGTGTGCCCATCGAAATAATACAAACTGTCAACTTTTGGTTCTAACGAGCTTAAGACGAGTTCCCCCTTTTCCTTGAAACCGTTTTTTCTCCTTTTGATGGTCAGTTCCACATAATCCCCTTTTAACACATTTTTGATAGTGGCAACGGGTATTTGGTGCAATTCACCCTCAAGTTCCAAGGAATGGGCCCCATTGCACGGCTTTTCCGTGTTTAAAATGTAATTACCGGATAGGGGGTTTTCCCCATCATCTGCAAAAAGGTTATTATAAAGGATATTTTCAAAACCATACTTTCTTTCTGCAAGGGTTTTCCATTTCGAAATATTCGTGAGCTTGATCACGAATTCATTTCTTGCCGGATTGGAAAAAACAGTATCCCTTATCATTGAAATGCCATAGGAACCGGCTTTGTTTTCAACATATTCCATTACTTCTCGCATATGCCTGTTGGGTGCCGAGAGGAGATAAATACTTTTCCCGCTTTTAAAGACAGCCTCATTGTTGGCATCGAGCATCATGAAATACATTAGGGGCCTTCTGTCCCCTTCATAGGTAAGGATGTTGGGATAAACCTTTTCATATGTGTTGTAGGATAAGTTGGACGAATCAACATAGGTGATCCCGTACAGCAATCCATCAGCTATCTGTGGGCTGGCCCTCCAACTGGACCTTAGTAGGGTAAAATCGGATTTTGGAATGTTTTCATTAATGAAACCTGCCGTCTTGTTTGCTTCGATAAGGTTATGCTTCCAATACGGAACAGATTGAAGGGATTTTCTTACAGGAACCATCAACAGCACTATCAGCAACAATGCGAAAATTTTATTGAGGTGCCTGTATGCCGTAAATCCCTTGTTTATCCTCCATATGACATAAAAGACAAAAGCGGTGAGGCTCATTACCGGGATAAGATAGTGGTTTTTATAATGTTTTGAGATCATAACAAGGCTAACTGCCATAACGACCATATATGCCAAAAGGAACCGAAACTCCATGGGGTTTTCTTTACGGGTGACGGGCCTGAACAAAAGGACTGCAAGAAAAACAAAGGCCGCAACAAAAACAATGGTAAACGAAATATTAAACTGAAAGATCAAAACGATATTGTGAAAAAACTTTTGCATGTTGAAAACCTGTTCGGCACCTGAGCCATATAATCCATCATGATTGATGATGCCAACAATGAAAGATTCGAAATATCCGATTTTGTCGAATATGGGCATAAAAGAAACAAAGGTCGCAATACTGAACGTCCCTGCATAAATAAAACGTCCCTTCCATTTATCCAGCATGAAAACAGGGATGACCAGCAAGGGGAGAAAGTTGAATTTTGTCACAAACCCCACACCCATTAAAATACCTGAATAAATTGCAAATTTAGTTGCACTATAGTTTTTCTGATAAATGAATTTGTAGGTGAAGCCAATAACCAGCAATACAATTATCATCAACATCCTGTCGGGCATATATCTATATGGGATATTGATAAGGACGGTGGTCATGAACACCGATGACTGGAGCACAAAAACACCAAATAACCGGGCACCTGTCCTTGAAGCGGTTTTGCCAAGCCAAAGGATGATCCAGGCGGTGATTACAGTCAATAAAACAGATGCCATAGAAAAATACAGTTCGGGCCTTGAAATTACATCTTCGACAATCGGGCCTTGTCCAAAGAGCAAATGTGTAAAGCGGATAAACAAGCCTGTCAACAACTGAAAAGGGGTTCCGGGATGGTCAACATGCCCGATCCTGCCAAATTCAAGAATGGAGCAATTCAAGCCGTTCAAAAGGTAAACAAACTCCGGGTCTATCCTGGAAAGATAAAACGGCCCCACTATCTTTTGGAAATATATGCCCCATGCCAAGACAACAGCAGGGACAAAATAAACAATCGTTTTCCTCAAATCAGGTTTCTTGGACATACTATTTGACTAATGGACGTTAGGCAATGAATTTAATTTTCCTGGCGGCAAACAGGCTCATCCTGATTAAAAGCAAACCATGCTTAAACCGGCTTATCTGGGTTGAACCATACTCCCGGTCACGGTAACGGACAATTACCTCGGTTATTTTCAGATTGAGTTTGGCAGCACCAAAAATCAGGTCAAAATCGCCAAAGGGGTCGAAATCACCAAAATACTTACGGTTTTCCTGTATCAGTTCATAATCCTTTTTGTACAGTACCTTCGTCCCGCACAGTGTGTCTTTCAATCTTTGCCCCAACAAATAGGAGAAGAACCACCCAAAGAATTTATTGCCAAGATAGTTGAGGAATCGCATTGCTTGCTTGTCCATGGGGTAAACCAACCTGCACCCATTGATAAATTCGCCGTGGTTGTGTACCAGGGCATCATAAAACTTTTCCATGTCTTCGGGAGGGGTGGTGAGATCGGCATCAAGGATCATAAGGATATCGCAACTTGCGGCCTCAAAAGCCTCCCTGACCGCATTCCCTTTTCCCTTGCCCGTTTGTTTCATTACCTTGATATCCTTGTCTGGATAGGCTTTCTGCACACGTAGCATCTCTTCGTAAGTCCCATCTTGCGAGCCCCCTTCGATAAATATGAATTCCTGGTGCGACCCAAATCCGGGGGTCCTTTTTATTGCATTTTCGGTGTTGCCTTTCTCGTTTCGCGAAGGTATTACGATGGTAATCGATTTTTCCTCTTGTTTTTGAACCCGTGGCCTTGCAGTTATTAAGTTCACTAAGTTCAACCTGTTGATGCCGGGAAGGTTTGCAAGGAAAACATTGAATATAAGGTTTACGATCGGTATGTATTTTGGGAACAACAGTTTTCGGTCAACTTTGATGATTTCAAAGTCTTCAAGCTCCAAAAGGTTTTTTATGTCCTTTACCGAAAGCCAGCTCTGCAAGGGTTGTTTCTCTTTTAAGCCCAGGAGTTCCCCCAGTTTTAAAGAGGGCTCCCATAAATAGTTGTAGGCCGAGATAATTATCTTGGTACGGGGGTTGACCAGGTTTTTCAAGTTATGCAGGACCAATTGAATGTCCCAAAGCGAACTCAGTAAGTCGGACAGTATGACATAATCAAAATGAACACCCGATTTATAGTCGGCTGCATCAGCAGTACAAAACTCTAAATGAGGGTATTTCCCCTTAGCAATGGAAACCATCTTTTCGGAAAAATCAATTCCCACGCCCACAGAAGGTTTTACCGAATCGAGCAGGTCGCCGGTGCCACAGCCCAATTCCAACACCTTTGATCCTTCCGGGATAATAAAGGAAAAATGCTTCTGAAGTGTCTTATGGTAAAAGCGGTTTCTCTTTTTCCACTTGTCACGTTTTGTGGCGAGTTGCTCAAAATACCCATGGATCATTTCTCTTCCGGCCATGTTTTTTCCCTCCTTAAATTTACAATTGGCAAAAGTACTATTTTAACAATATGAAATAAAACCTTTTTTAAAATGGAAACCGTATTGTTAAATCATCAATATAAACATTAGGTGAACCGGGGTTCCAAACATATAGCTTTAATATTGCATTTTCATTATCAATAAGCGGGAGTGAAACCGTTTTCCTGAACTGCCCCCATTTCATTTTTTCGTTGTGTTGTTCGTTTAGAAAATATTCCTTGTAGAATAAGTGTTCACCCCCATCTTCGATCGAAACGACAAACCTTGCATCGTTACCTTTTTCTTGAAAAGCATAAAACAGAAATTCCATACTTGTCGGAAAATTATCGTTTATAGGTATTTGCAATGTTGGGCCAAAAGGGTTGTTGGAATTGACCAAGAAAGATTTGTCCCCTGATTTTGCATGCTCCGAATTAAACCCCCAAACCGGGGGGCAACCCGGGTCAATATCCATTGTGTTCCGATATTCGATAACCGTATCTGAATAAAACCTGTTTTGGAGCAAACGCTTTTCCCATCCGGAACAATCACCCCCAAATGCTTCTGAACTGATTTGTTTGTATTCCGTAAGTCCGGTTTTGTAGAACAAAGATACATTTAAATCCTTTTTCCCAAAGCTTTCATAAAAACCAAATCCATGTTGGGTCAAAAAAGTATCAATGATAAATTGCGGGTCCACCATGGTTTGATGGGATTTCACAAAGAATATCCTTTCCGCATCCTTGTAATAGATGGTTTGGAAAGCAGAAGTGTCATCAAGTAAAAACACCGAATCCGTGTAAAGCAGGTAAGTTGTGTTTTTGTAATCCTTAAAAAACCCGATATTGTAATAATAGGAAAACTCACGGAATTTATACCAGGCCGAAACCAGGACAATGGATTTACTGTCCTTCATTTCTTTTATTTCCGATACAACTTCTTCCCAGGGCTCATAATTATTATGAAAAGCACTGAATTTGATAATGGGGATTATCAACATAAAAACAACAAACAATAATTGAAAGGCTTTGTGGACTTTTACAGAGCTTATGATATAGGCCAACAACAGAAATAGTCCCAAAGAAGAATAAGCCACATACCTTAATCGAAAAACAGGTGTGAAGTGTGAAATGGCAAAATCAGCAATAACAGGTAAAACATACCAGAGCAGTAGTATGATGAAATAAAGTCCCTTGAATTTTTTGGAAATGAAATGTCCTTTTTTGTCAAAAATCAGGGTCAAAACAAAACCGAGGACAATAGAACTGTGGAGTATCAATAAAAGCAGGGTTCCGGAAAGGTTATGGAAAACCATCCTCAAGTCATGTAAGTTCGCAATCTTGAGCCAAAAGGAACCTGCCTCCGGTATGTTTTCTATTACGGTTTTAATCCAGGGCACATACAATAACCCACTAATTGCAATGCTGTACATTACATATTTAAAGCCTTCTTTATTGGATTTGCGAAAACACCATGAACAAATGAATTGAACTACCGGGATAAAAACGCTCATATAATGTGTGAACAACAAAAGGAGGTTTGCCAGGGCCAATATGATCAGGTTTGATCTTTTTGGGTCCTGTATTGTGGCCAGAAAATAATAAAACGACACGACACACAGAAAACCAACCAGTGCAAATGCCCGCAGTTCATGCGAAAGGGTCAGTTGAAGGCTTGACAACAAAAAGAAAACAGATGCTGCAATCGCCGTAAAAAGATTCAGGAACCGCTTTGCAAATAGATAAATAAAAGCAGCCGTCCCAACTGAAAACAAAACCGAAAGCCCTTTGAGATAAAATAGCTTGAGCCCGAAAACCTTTATCCAGAAGTGAAGCAGGAAAAAATAAAACGGGGGGTTGCGGTCAAACTTCAGGCGTTCGTAAAGTTCAGGGATAGTTTGCTGGGCATGGAAAACAGAAAAGGATTCATCGCCATAAAGCCCTTCGGTGAAAAGCCCGGC
>JAJRTT010000314.1 GCA_024278155.1 Bacteroidota bacterium
ATTACTTTATAAAACAAGATACCGATCAAGAGCGAAACCAAAGGCCCAGAAAATGTGACCACGATGATATTGAAACGTGTCCATAATGGTGAAAAATCATTAAACGCAAGATCATAATAAAACAGAACCGAATCAAGGTGCCAGCGCGATGCAACGATCATCACAATCAACTGATAGGTGATATACACGATCAAATAGGCCGTAACGTACAAGGCCAGCGAATTGATGGTGTATTTATAGTAGTTCCTTTCTTGTTGTTTTACCTGCCCCTGAATTCGTTGGTCCCTGGTTTTAGTATCTTCCTCCGGGGGTGCAAAAACCTTTTTTTTCGGCTTTTTATAATTTGGGAAGAAAGAGCGGATATAACTTATCCTCTTTTCCTTTCTGAATTCCTTTGCCCGTTTCTTTTGGATTTTCTGTTTAAACTTTTTCTTCCTGTTCTTTTCTGTTGCCCTTTTCCTTCTCTTTCTGTATTCTTGGAGGTATGCGGATAAACTGAACCCTTGTTTCCGGGGTCTTTTCGGTTTCTTCCCCTCTTTTTTGTCATAGGAAACCCCCGTAAATTTATTTTCGGCCTCCCCTGTGGGTTTTTGGAAAATAGGTTGTCCTTCGTTCAATGGGCGACGATGTTTCGTTTTCTTTCCCAGCTTCTTGCCGATATCATGGATGAATTGCTGAAAAGCATTTCGTTTTCTCCGCCCGTACCTATGTTTTTTATTTCCTGGAAATTTTGGCATATTCTAAAAAGAAAGGTGCAAAGTTATTAAAGTTTTATAAATTAGCCGACTTATTTATTTGGGCTGCTAAAGTAACTAAAAATAAGTTTCAAATCTATTCTCCTGATATGCGAACAATTATTCAACGGATAAAAACGATTATTAAAAAGTACCACCTTGAAGCCTTTGTGGATGTGGCCATATTTATGGGGATATTGCTGTTTTTCCATTTTTTATATAGATACTTAATACGAACCCCGGAGGTTGCCCAATTTGTGAATGGAACACGAACCTGGTTGGCCCATGAAGTATTCCTTGCCAGCGAATGGTTTCTGCACACTTTTAACGTGAAGGTAACCACCTTCCCTGAATATACCATAGATGACCACGTTTGGAAAAACCTTATATATTACCCGGAGGGCAATGGATATGTGGCTGTTAACCCGGCTTGTTCAGGGATGAAACAGTTTTATCAGTGGATAATTCTCATGGTTTTGTACCCGGGTCCCTGGAAACACAAATTGTGGTTCATACCCATGGGCTTACTTATTATCCACATTGTAAATATAGGCCGTATAGTGGGGATGACTTTTGTGACCATTAATTTACCGGAGCATTGGCATTTTATCCATGACTGGATCATGCGCCCCTTCTTTTATGTGGTGATGTTCATGTTGTGGGCATGGTGGAACGATAAGTTCCGGCACAAAAAGAAAGTGGTAGTAAATTAGGAATGCTTACCCCTTTTGGAACAAGCGTCCAAGCTTGTTTGCTGTTACATGATTCAATGACCTATCTGCTGAACACATTATACTTGATTATACTGAATATTGCCCTGAAACCATCTTTCCAATCTATTTTCTTGCCTTCGTCATAAGTCCTGCCGTAGTATGAAATTCCCACTTCGTAGATACGGATATTCGGGATGCGGGATATTTTGGCCGTTACTTCCGGTTCAAACCCAAAGCGGTTTTCTTTTAATTTCAGCGGCTTGATGATCCCTGAACGGAAAAGTTTGTAACAGGTTTCCATATCTGTCAGGTTAAGGTTGGTGAACATATTGGAAAGGAATGTGAGGAATTTATTCCCAATTGAATGCCAAAAGAACAATATCCTGTGAGGTGTCCCCCCCAAAAACCGGGAGCCATATACCACATCGGCCACGCCATCAACCATAGGTTTTAGCAAGTAGTTGTATTCATTGGGATCGTATTCCAGATCGGCATCCTGGATAATCAGGAAATCCCCCTCTGCCAATTCTATTCCCTTGTGCAAAGCCGCTCCCTTGCCCATGTTCTTGGCCTGGTTAAAAAGCTGGATTTGTGTTCCGGGATGTTCCGAAATATACTCTTCAACAACCTCCTTTGTTTTATCCGTTGAAAAGTCATTTACAATGATAATCTCCTTTTCGATGGATGCGATCAAATCGACGGCAATCACTTTGTTCAGGATCAGGTGTATGGTGTCCTGTTCGTTGTATGCAGGTATTATGATCGATAGTTTCATGATTTCCTATTTGATTGTTTTCCATTGAATCTTTATCGAAGGGGATTACTCTTGAAAATAAATCCTTTTTACCCTTCTCGAAATCCCGGTCATAATTTCGTAAGGGATAGTCCCGGTTGCTTTTGCGAGTTTGGTAACCGGATAATCTTTACCGAAAACAATTACATCGTCGCCCTCTTCGGCTTCAATCCCCGTAATGTCGATCATGCACAAATCCATGCTTATATTCCCAACCACCGGAGCAAATCTCCCATGGATCAACACCTGGCCCACGCCATTGCTCAGGCTGCGCTTAAAACCATCGGCATACCCAATGGCAACAGTAGCGGTTTTCATGTCCTCATTTGCAATGCCTTTGCGGTTGTAGCCAATGGTTTCCCCTTTTTGGATTGTTTTAATTTGTGAAATGGTGGATTTCAATGTGCTCACATTTTCCAATTTATCTGCATCCGTTGGATTGGAAGAAATCACATAAAGGCTGATCCCCAATCTCACCATATCAAATTGGGCGTCAGGGAACCGGTTTATCCCTGCCGAATTCAATATGTGCATAAGAATGGGGTGATGTGTATGTGATTTGATTTTATCTGACATCTCCCTGAACAAATCGATCTGCCCTTTTGTGAAATCGTCTTCCGAAGGGTCTTCGCTGGCGGCAAGGTGCGAAAATACCGATTGCACGTAGATATGTTTGTTCCCTTTCAGCAAATTTATGAGCTCGTCAAGCTCTTCTGCCACAAAACCCAAACGGTGCAATCCGGTGTCGAATTTGATATGGGCCTTAACGGGTTTATTGTCTGGGATAATGTTTTTCCGGGTTGCTTTTTCGAGCAGGCTCAACGACCGGAAATTGTAAATCTCGGGTTCCAGGTTGTGCTTGATAATGGCATCAAAGCTTTGTTCGTCGGGGTTCATAACCATAATGGGCAAAGTAATCCCGGCCTTGCGGAGCTCCACACCTTCATCGGCATAGGCAACGGCAAGATAATCGACCCGATGGAACTGGAGGATGTTGGCTATTTCAAAACTCCCGCTACCATAAGAAAAAGCTTTGACCATGGCCATGATTTTTGTTTCCGGTTCGATTTTGCCACGGAAATAGTTCAGGTTATGGATCAACGCGGTCAGGTTTACCTCAAAAATCGTTTCATGGGCTTTTTGCTGCAATGCCCTGCTTATCTGCTCAAATTCAAAAACCCTCGCACCTTTCAATAGGATGGATTCATTTTGGAAATGTGCAAATGAGCATTTATGAAGGAAATCATCCGTAGTGGGGAAAAAATCTTTTTCGATGCCAAACTTATCCGCCTGGTTGCTGATGGCTTTTCCGATCCCAATAATTTTGTCTATCCCCTTCTTTTCCAAAAGCCCTGCGATTTCTTCGTACAAATCTTCATCGTTTTGGCCGCTTTGCAAAATGTCGGACAAAATAATCGTTTTCCGCTTATGCTGGTTTTGCTGGTTCAGGAAATCAATGGCAATGCTGAGCGAATTGATATCCGAATTGTAACTATCGTTGATGATGGAGCAATGGTTGATCCCTTCCTTCATCTCAAGCCGCATGGCTATGGCTTGCAGGTTGAGCATCCGCTCTGCAATTATAGCATTGTCGTAGTTCAGCAGCAACATACTTGCCCAGCAATGGATCGCGTTCTCGATGGAAGCATCATCAACAAAAGGGATAATGATATTGATTGCCCTGTCCTTGAAAATCCCTGAAATCCCAGTGGTGTTGTTTGGGTTCTTTTC
>JAJRTT010000315.1 GCA_024278155.1 Bacteroidota bacterium
CCCCCGCTGCCACAAGTTGGTGTTGTCACCAACTTGGACAATGTGACTTTGTGAAGCCTTGTTGGTGACAACACCAACAAGGGGCAGGGGTTGTAAAGCCTGCCCATCACAGAATGTTTCTGTGATGGTTAGCCAACAAACGGCTCCAAACTGTTAACCTTGGTAAACAATCACAAAGTGGCAAGCCCCTACTGCCACAAGTGGGTGTTGTCACCAACTTGAACGATGTGACTTTGTGAAGCCTTGTTGGTGACAACACCAACAAGGGGCAGGGCTTGTAAAGCCTGCCCATCACAGAATGTTTCTGTGATGGTTAGCCAACAAACGGTTCCCAGCAATAAAAACTTTTTTGCAACAGGCCTCAAAGTTTATCCGTTTTAACATAATTTTGCCGTTTAATTTCAATTTAGATGGAATTCACAAATCCCGGTTTTTTATATGGCCTGTTTGCACTTGCCATTCCTGTAATCATCCACCTTTTTAATTTCAGGCGGTTTCGGAAAGTTTATTTCACGAATGTGAAATTCATTGAGGAACTGAAGCAGGAAACCCAAAACAATCGCGCCTGAGGCATTTGCTAATCCTGTTGATGCGGATGTTGGCCATTACTGCCCTTGTGCTTGCCTTTGCCCAACCTTTTATTCCCGTTGATAAGGTAAAAGACATGAATTCGGGGAGCAGGATAAGTGTGTATGTTGATAATTCTTTTAGTATGCAGGCCGAATCGGGAAAAGGCACTTTGCTCGATGAAGCAAGGGACAAGGCGCTTGATGTGGCTTCCGCCTACAAAAGCTCCGATTTGTTCCAATTGCTTACCAATGATTTTGAAGGCCGCCACCAGCGGTTTGTGAGCAGGGACGAATTCGTTAACCTTGTGGAGGATATCCGGGTTTCCCCTGTAGTTAAGACATTTGAGGACGTGATTGCCCGTCAGGGAGAGGTCTTTTCGGAAAACACAAAAGAAGGGAAAACGAGTTATTTTATTTCTGATTTCCAAAAAAGCAGTCTGGGGAGACTTGAAGCTGCAAGTGATACAACTTTGTCCCAATACTTGATCCCGCTCCAGGCAGTAAACTCAAATAATCTTTACATTGATTCCTGTTGGTTCCAATCACCTGTTCAACAAATCGGGCAGCATGTAAGGCTGAAGGCCCGTGTCAAAAACAGTTCGGATATCGATTACGAAAAAATCGCTGTAAAGCTGGAAGTCAATGGAAAACAAAAAGCACTTGCCAGTTTGGATATTGCCCGCCAATCGGCAAGCATTGCCGAATTGCCGTTCACCAATAACGAAATTGGGATTCAGGAAGCGGTGGTTTCCATTTCCGACTATCCCATCAGTTTCGACGACCGGCTTTATTTTTCATGGAATGTGGCTTCACAAATAAAAGTGCTCTGCATAAATCAAACCAACGAAAATATTTTCATAGATGCCGTACTTGGAAACGATTCTGCGTTTCTATTGAACAATGTTGCGGTTTCACAAATTGATTACTCTTCTTTTTCACAATATCGTTTTATCGTCCTTAACGAACTTCAAAATATCTCCACGGGCCTTGCAACGGAGGTTAAAAGCTTTGTGGAAGAGGGTGGCAATATCCTTGTTCTTCCGGGGGCGAATGCCGATATTAAAAGCTATAAGGAGATGTTGGTGTCGATGCGTTGCAATTATTATCAGCCGATGGATACGGGCAACATGAAAGTTTCATACATCAACCTTGATCATCCTTTGTACGATGATGTTTTTGACGAAATCCCTGAAAATATTGATTTGCCGATGGTTTTTAAAAGGTTTCCGCTCACACGGCAAACAAGGTCGAGACAGGAAGTGCTGTTGAGGATGCAGGATGGAACGGCTTTTCTCAACGTGCAATATGTGGGCGCCGGGAAAGTCTATTTGTCTTCAGTACCTTTTGAAACGGTATTTTCCAATTTTCCCCATCATGCTATTTTTGTCCCCACGCTATATAAAATGGCGGTATCGAGTCTTTTGTCGGAAAAACTTTACTTTGTGATAGGGGAGAAAGAGTTGGTGAGTATCCGCCAGGCCAATTTGAAAGGGGATAATGTTTTAAGGATAAAACAAGCTTCCTCTGATTTTGAGTTCATACCCGGTCAGTTGAGGGTGGGCGGCCATGTGGACTTGAACATGCAAAACCAAATAACAAAAGCTGGGAATTATTTGTTATTTAGTGGTGACAAGGCGTTAAGGGCCATTGCTTTCAATTATGACCGCAGCGAATCCAAAATGCAATTTTATATGCCGGATGAATTAAGTGAAATGATAGAAAACGGGGATATGGAAAATATCCGCGTTTTGGATGCGGGCAACAGATTTTTCACAAAAAAGGTCAGGGAATTGAGCCAGGGCATACGTTTATGGAGATGGTTCGTGGTTTTTGCGCTGATGTTCCTCGCCATTGAAATACTGATGCTCCGTAGGCGGGGGTAGAGTAGCAGTATGTCATTTTGACCCAAAGGGGTAAGCCATGTGCTGGAAGGGGAAACCCTCTTGCTATTTGGAGTATATTTGCAAATATCCACTACTGATGCTTGTCAATATAAACCAGGGATGTTTCATGCTACCGCCAAATGCAAAACCCACGTGTTTTACATGAAAAGGCATAGTAAGGGGAGTGAAAGTTGTTTCATTTATTTGCTTTCCCGTCCACGATCACCGGCTTCTGTGCCGTTAACTTGACAATGGCAAATACCATAATTACAGTCGCGACCCATTGCACAGGTGATAATGTCTTGTCGTTCACAATGTAATCGAAGAAAATAGCCGACACCGGGAAAAACAATTCACAGATGGTTGCCATGATTGCCCTTATCCTCACCAGTCCATAATAGTACAGGAATATAGCACCCGTACCCGTGGTGGCCGCTATGATGAAAAAGTAAAGGAGGTTCTCACCAGTTACCAGGTTGAAATTGTTAAAAGTCCCCATGAAAAGGACAATTATAAACATTATAAAAGAAGTGAACCCGTACCGGAAAAATGTACCCGTTGTGAACGAAAATTTCCCCAGGATTTTTTTGCTCAAGACGGTGGATACCCCGAACGAAAAGGCCGCCAAAAGTGCATAGACTGCTGCATAAACCGTGTTGGGATCCGTTTTCATGTCCGGCAGGTGAAACCCGAAAGTGAGGAAATAACTCGCAAAAACAGCCAGACCCGCCCATATTAAAAACCGCTTCCTGATTTTTTCTTTCAAAAGGACAGCGGCGAGCGACATGGCAAAAACAGGTTGGAGTTTTTGCAACAACACGACAATGCTGAGCGATTGGAAATTCACAAGAAAAAGTGCCTTCACAATGGCCATGGTCCCCAATGCCCCACCAAACAGGGCAACAAGCAAGAACGTAAGAAAATCACCTTTCGTGAATTCCTTTAAAAGGGCATACCTTTTATAGAAAAAGAAATTCATGATAAGAAAAGGGAAAAGGTGAAGTACAAAAACCACAAAACCCACATCGAGGTTATACAGCCTTGGGGTGAAAACAACTCCGTCCAGCCCCCATAATGTGGAAGCAATTATCACTGCCGTTGCCCCGATAATCTTTTGGTTTTTCTTCATTTTGGATTTTCTGTCTGTTTCCGGTTTTGAGGGCAAAGGTATTACTTATTATTCTAAGAAATGCCAAAGACGGCCCCCGACTTTATTGCGAATGCCGGCTAATCCTATCTGGGTTTTTTGTATATTTGAAAACTGAAATCATTGACCGCCAAAACCGTTAAGAAAAAAAAGGACATGAACTTCAAGAAAGGCTATACCTATCACATTTTCAATAAGGGAAACAACCGCCAAAGGATTTTCTTTGAGCGCGACAACTATTTGTTTTTCCTGAAGAAAATCAAAACCTTTGTTACGCCCTATGCCGATATATTTGCCTGGTGCCTTATGCCCAACCATTTTCATTTGATGGTGTTGGTTCGGGAGCTTGAATTGGGCGGTTCAATTCAGGGCTTGAATCCAAGTCAAAAAGCCGTTGGCCACATAACTGAAGGCGTGGCTTCGAGACACACCGTCAGTAGTAAGGGAAGGGCAATAAACGATTCCATGGGCATAATGATCCGTTCGTACACCCAGGCGATAAACAAGCAAAACCATACTACGTGAAATTGATAAATAGGGAAGTTGCAGGAAAATATGTTGCTGTTTAACCTAAATCACCTTCCCCCTGATAAATTCCTTTTCCCTGTCGAAAAGGTAGCGGTAGGTGATATGGGTTTTCCTTACTTTTCCACCAATTTGCTTAACAAGTTTGATCATTTTTGGGTTGAATTCCCCAATCCAGTTCATCTCTAAGTCGGTATAATTAATCCCTCCTTTTTTAACTTCATCCTCGAAAAAAACAATCATCCCTTCGGCAACACCTCTTCCCTGGAACTCAGGAACCACACCGAAAATGAGGCCGATGGCCCGTGTGCATACCTTCATCACTTTTAATTGGAAGATCAACCTGAGTTTGTTGAAGAAATGGAATTTGCCATTGAAGTTGCGGATGATTTGGTAGAGGTCGGGCATCATGATAAAGAATGCAATGGGTTTGTTTTCGTAATACCCAAAGATGATCAGTTTGGGATCGATTACTTTTTTCATTGCATTGAACATCGCCTTGGCCTGCGCTTTTCGCATCATGCTCACTCCCGGGAACTTTGCCCATGCCGCATTAAAGATTTTCAGGAAATCCGATGCCGATCTTTCCGGGTTTTTCGTGTCGTGGTTGCGGAAAGTGTATTTGGCTTCCCTGCTCAATCGTATGGCTTTTTCATAGATTACCGGATCCAGATTCCCTGGCATAAGTGGTATATGGAATGTGTATTGCTTGAAGAAATCCCGGAACCCATAGCTTTCAAATAGGTTGTTGTAATATTTGTGGTTGAAGGGCATTTTGTAAACCGGCTCATAAAACCCCTCATAGAGGCAACCCCAGAAGTGGTCGCGGGGCCCAAAATTTATGGGGCCGTCCATGGCTTCCATCCCTTTTTTCGCCAACCATTTTTTTGCAGCATTAAAAAGAGTGTTTGCGGCCTGTTGATTGTTAATGCAGTCGAAAAAGCCACATCCACCTGTCGGTTGGTCGTTTTTATGTGCTGATCTCTCATCATAAAATGCAGCAATCCTTCCAACAACCTTAGAATCTTTGTCCGTTAATATCCAACGGACAGCCTTTCCTTTCTTGAAGAGTTTGTTCTTTTTGGGGTCAAAAACTTTTTCGATATCCCCATCCAGTGGGCGGATCCAATTGGTTTTCCCCTTATAGAGAGTGGCCGGAAAATCAAGGAAACGCTTTATGTCTTTTTCCCTTTTGACCTCTTTTAGTGCGAAATTATTTTCCATAGTGATTGCAGTTCCCGAAGTTCCGCAAATATAGAAATAAATATTTATCAAGGGCAAAACAGTAACCTGGGAAATAATGAAACACGAAAACCAGGGCTGCAATTGTTAATGATGGTATCATTAATTACTTACTTTTGCAGCAACATTTCCACTAAATTTGTTTCTATGAAAAAACATACACTGTTATTTTTCGCCATTATCTTTCTTTTTGCCCTTGAAAATATCCAGGCACAATATACTGCCGACACGCTTCCGTTAAATTACAAAAAGAATATCGTAAAATGGAACATGACCCCCTTTTTGTTGTGGAGCAAAAAAAACATCAATTTTTCGTACGAAAGGGTATTGGCACCAAAGCGTTCTTATTCAGTTAATGTTGGTTATTTTGAATTACCATCAACGGGGATTTATGATAGCCTGAATATGAAGAGTGCGAATAAAAAGTTTGGCTATTCTGTTTCAGGGGATTATCGTTTCTATATGAATAAAAGGAATGTTAACCCCGCCCCTGATGGTATCTATTGGGGTGTTTTTGGCTCTTTTCATCATTATAGGTTCACCAATGATATTGAAGTGATCAACAGTCCGGTTATTGAAGGTGGACTGATACTTGACGGGAGAATGAATATCCTGAGTTTAGGTGCTGAACTGGGATACCAGTTCGTGATTAAAAAAAGGCTGACAATCGACTTGATTTTTATGGGGCCTTCTCTTTCCATGTATAATTATAAATTGGTCTTGGAGAGTAAGTTAAATCCTGGGGAAGATGTAGATGAGGAGTATTTACAAGGTGTCCAGGATGTCCTCTACGGCTTGTTCCCCGGTCTCGAAACATTAATCGATAAAAAACTGATCGATGAAAGTGGTGTCTCCACAAGTTTTGGTGCAGGTTTCAGGTATATGATACAGGTCGGGTACCGGTTTTAACCCTATTGGTTTGTCATTTTAACCATGAACATCTGACATCCGTCCTTTTTCTTTTTTCATCAATTATCAACAATCCATTTTCAACAAAGCATTGTTTTTTACTTTTGCGCCAAAATTAATACTCCGTTAATTGGGTTTCATGAAAATAGTCGCTGATAGTAAAATCCCTTTTTTGGAAAATGTGTTTGGCCCTGGGGTGGAAATGGCCTTTCTTCCGGGAAATCAAATTTCAGGGAAAGATTTGCATGATGCCGATGCCCTTATTGCCCGTTCCATAACAAAATGCAGTGCTGCACTTCTTGAAAACACGAAAATCAAATTTATTGCAACGGCCACCATCGGCGACGACCATATTGACAAGGTGTTTTGTGAAAAAAACAACATACAATGGGCAAATGCGGCCGGGTGCAATTCAGGTGCCGTGGAGCAATATGTGTTGGCTGCAATATTGTATTTTGCAATCAGGAAAAAGCTTTCCATGGATGGGGTGGCAATCGGGATTGTTGGCGTTGGCCATATTGGCTCCCGAATTGAGAAAAGTGCAAAGGCCCTCGGCCTGAAGGTTTTGTTGAACGACCCGCCGAGGGAAGAAGTGGAAGGAGCCCCGGGCTTTTTGCCATTGGACAGACTTCAAGAGGAAGCCGATATAATTACCTTCCATGTCCCTTTAACAAAGAGCGGAAAACACCGGACATTCCATATTGCCGATAAGCCCTTTTTTGAAAAAGTGAAAAAACCCATTCTGTTCATTAATACATCAAGGGGGGAAGTGGTGGACACAAAAGCATTGAAAAGTGCAATAAGCGATCAAACAATAAAACAGTCGGTTATTGATGTTTGGGAAAACGAACCGGAAATCGACAATGAACTTATGCGGGTTGTTGATGTTGCAACCCCGCATATTGCAGGATATTCCATCGAAGGAAAAGCAACCGGAACGGCAATGGCGGTGAATGCCATTAGCAGGTTTTTTAATTTGGGCCTGGATAACTGGTATCCCGAAATAAAACCCTCGGAACAAAACATCATTTCAATTGAATGTTCTGGAAAAAGTGATTTGGAGATAATATATGAAATGACATTGGCAACTTATGACATTGAAAAAGACGATAAGGGGTTGCGGGCTTCGGTATCGGATTTTGAATTAATACGAGGGAATTATCCATTTCGACATGAATTTGGGGCATACCTTTTTGAAATGAATAATTGCACTAATAAAACAATTGAACTGGCAAATAAATTAGGATTTAAAACAAAAGAAAGATGAACAGATACTGAACTCCTGAACTTCGGACTTATTGACTTCTGACTTCTAAAAAAACAAATATATGAACAAAACAATCGCAAACAAAGCAGCCGACAATATCCGCGTACTGACCGTGGCCATGGTCGAAAAATCAAGATCGGGGCATCCCGGAGGGGCAATGGGCGGTGCCGATTATATCAATATCCTCTATTCGGAGTTTTTGGATTTTGACCCAAATGATATGGCAAACCCATTACGCGACAGGTTTTTCCTCGACCCTGGACATATGTCGCCCATGTTGTATTCCATGCTTGCAATGGTGGGCACTTACTCGCTTGAGGATTTGAAAAACTTCCGGCAATGGCAAAGCATTACACCGGGTCATCCCGAATTGGATGTGAAGCGGGGTGTCGAAAACACTTCCGGGCCACTTGGCCAGGGGCATGCAATGGCCGTGGGTGCTGCTATAGCCGAGCGGCTCCTCGTTGCACGTTTTGGCGATTTCCTGGAACATAAAACCTATGCATTTGTTTCGGATGGGGGCGTGCAGGAATAAATTTCACAGGGAGCGGGACGGATTGCCGGACATTTGGGCTTGAACAACCTTATCCTGTTTTTTGATTCGAATGATGTGCAGCTTTCCACAAAAGTGGAGGAGGTAAGCAGTGAAGATACAGCAGCAAAATACCGTGCCTGGGGCTGGAAAGTGATGACCATTGATGGAAATGATGAAGATGAAATCCGGGGTGCATTGATGAAGGCGAACCAGGAAAAAGACAAACCGGTTTTGATTATTGGTAAAACCATAATGGGGAAAGGGCTTAGGACCGAAGATGATAAATCATTTGAAGGGATGGTATCAACGCATGGCCAGCCCGTGAGCAATGCAGGCGCATCAGTTGTAAAGTCGATTCAAAACCTGGGGGGGGACCCGGACGGTCCATTTGAAATATTTCCCGAAGTCGGGGAGTATTACACGGAAGTGCTGAAAAAGAAAGCTGCTGTAATGGCGGAAAAGAAAGCCCGTTACGAAGAATGGAAAAACGAAAACCCTGAATTGGCAGAAAAATATGAAGCAATCCTGGCAGGTAAAACCCCTCCCATCGACTTTAGTAAAATCCCCATCAAGGCGAATAGTGCCACAAGGTCGGCTTCGAGTGTGGTATTGTCCGAATTTTCGGGATTGATCGAAAATATGGTGGTGATTTCTGCCGATCTTTCCAATAGCGATAAAACAGAAGGTTTCCTCAAAAATACCAAACCCATCGTTCGTGGCGATTTTAGTGGTGCCTTTCTAAATGCCGGGGTTTCGGAATTAACGATGGCAACCATGGCCAACGGAATGGCTTTACATAATATTATTCCCGTTTGCGGGACTTTCTTTGTATTTTCGGATTATATGAAACCTGCTGTGCGGATGGCTGCATTAATGGGTCTTCCCGTGAAATATGTCTGGACACATGATTCGTTCAGGGTAGGGGAGGATGGCCCCACGCACCAGCCCGTTGAGCAGGAAGCCCAAATCCGCCTGATGGAAAAACTAAAGAACCATTCGGGAAACAACAGCCTGATGGCATTGCGCCCGGCCGATGCCAATGAAACATTGGTGGCCTGGGAAATGGCATTGGACAATAAGAATACTCCAACGGCTTTAATCCTTTCAAGGCAGAATATCATGGATATCCCTGCCAGGCCAGGTGAGCGTTTTAATAATGCCCTACAATCGAAGAAAGGGGCGTATGTTGCACAGGGAGCAAAAGGAAAGGTGGATGTGGTACTCGTTGCCAGTGGTTCAGAAGTTGCAACCTTAATTGAAGCGGCTGGCATCCTTCAAAAAGAAAATGGAATAAATGCACGTGTTGTTTCGGTTATTTCCGAAGGTGTGTTACGTTTGCAGGATGCGGCTTATCAGAAAAATCTGATTCCTGATGGAGTACCTGTTGTTGGACTTACAGCGGGATTATCCGCTACCCTTGAAGGGCTGGTTGGTGCAAATGGAAATGTAATCGGAATGGATCATTTTGGATATTCGGCGCCTTATTCTGTTTTGGATGAAAAATTTGGTTTCTTGGGAAAAGATGTTGCAATGAAGGTGCTGGGTTTTATGGGAAAATAAATATTGCACAAGCTTGCTATTTAATTAAAATGTATATCTTTGCACCGCTTTTTGAGCGATATTTATGACCTTCGGGTTGGTTAATATACAGGAATTACGAGTTGAGGGGGCTTTAGTCCCCTCTTTTATTAGGGTTTATGATCAATAAAAAAGACATCGAACGTATTGTGAACGATTTTCTTGGGGATGGGGACAAATTCCTTGTTGAGGTAAGCGTCAACCATAAAAACTTAATCAATGTGTTGGTGGATGGCGATGAAGGAATGCCCATAAGCGAGTGCGTGAAAGTGAGCAGGGAAATCGAATCGAGGTACGACAGGGATGAGGAGGATTATGAACTCAGGGTTTCTTCGCCCGGGCTCGACAGGCCATTTAAATTGTTAAGGCAGTATAAAAAATATGTCGGTAAGGAAATTGAGGTATCTGCAAAAGACGAAGAAAAGAAAGCGGGTGTTTTGAAATCATTGACCGATAAAGAAATAGAGCTTGAGATGTCAGTTGGGAAAAAGAAAAAGGAAAAAGTGTTCATAACTGTTCCTTTTGAAAGGATTTTGGAAGCAAGGCCTGTAATCTCGTTTAAGAAATAAATAGAAAAAAACAACAGAATAATTTTAAAATGGAAAACATCAATTTGGTCGAAACTTTTTCGGAATTCAAGGAATTCAAGAATATCGAAAGGGAAACAATGATGCGCATACTTGAAGATATTTTTAAAAGTTTGCTTGAGAAAAAATACGGGACTTCAGAAAATATCGACATTATTGTAAATATTGATAAAGGTGACCTCGAAATCTGGAGGTTCAGGGATATTGTCGAGGATGGTGAACTGGAAGATGAAGGAACACAGATTGCCTATTCAGAAGCCATTAAGATAGAGCCTGATTTTGAAGTTGGGGAAGAGGTTTCGGAGGAAATAAAGTTGGGCGATTTTGGAAGAAGGGAAATATTGTCCATTCGCCAAAACCTGATTTCCAAAATCCAGGAATTTGAAAAGGACAATGTTTATAAGAAATACAAAGAAAAAGTAGGGGACATCGTTACCGGGGAAGTTTATCAGATTTGGAAAAAAGAAATTCTGATCCTGGACGATGAAGGCATTGAATTGGTCCTCCCGAAAACAGAACAAATCCCATCCGATTTTTACAGAAAAGGTGAAACCATACGGGCGGTTGTTGCCCGGGTCGATATGAGGAACAATTCACCGGCCGTAATCTTATCAAGGACTTCCCCTATTTTCCTCGACAGACTTTTTGAAGCAGAAGTGCCCGAGGTTTATGATGGATTGATCACCATTAAAAATATTGTCAGGATACCCGGTGAAAGGGCAAAAATAGCCGTTGAGTCCTATGACGACAGGATTGATCCGGTTGGGGCATGTGTTGGGATGAAAGGGTCACGTATCCACGGGATTGTGCGCGAATTGAAAAACGAAAATATTGATGTAATCAATTATACAACAAATTCTTCTTTATATATATCAAGGGCTTTAAGTCCGGCAAAGATTACTTCCATCAAAATCCTTGAAGAGGAAAAGAGGGCGGAAGTTTACTTGAAGCCCGATCAGGTTTCGCTCGCCATCGGAAAAGGTGGTTTTAATATCAAGCTTGCCGGAAAACTTACGGGTTATGAAATTGATGTGTTCCGCGAAGCTGTTGAGGAAGCCGAGGATGTTGATTTGCTCGAATTTGCTGATGAAATCGATCAATGGATCATTGATGCACTAAAAGCCATTGGTTGTGATACGGCCAAAAGTGTATTGGAAATTGGATTTGATGACTTGGTAAAACGGACTGACCTTGAGGAAGAGACAATCAAAGAGGTATTGAGGATTTTTAAAGAGGAATTTGAATAGGGGCATCTTTGATCAGAATACAATTTATTTAGTAATTTATACAGGACTAACTTTTTAGTTTTTTTATGGCAAACGGTAAACCAATAAGGCTGAGTAAAGCGGCAAGGGAATTCAATGTTGGGAAATCCACCATTGTGGAATTCTTGTCGAAAAAGGGTTTTGATATCTCCCCAAGTCCAAATACCAAGCTAACACCTGAAGAGTTTCAGCTTGTTGAGCAGGAATTCCAAACCCAAAAAGCAGTTAAGGAAGAGGCCTCAAAAGTAGGCCTGGAATATCGGGACCACCAAACTGTTACCATCGAAAATCAAGCCGCAGCACCTGTCAAGGAGGAAGTGGATGTGGTGGATGATTCGGTATTTATCAAGGATACGTCCCTTGGCAGGGCCGAAACGAAAGAGGTTTCAAAGGAAGTCCCAAAGAAAAAGGCAATAGAAGGGAAACCAGAGGTTTTGAAAGAAACTCCTGTTAAAGAGGAAGAACCAATTGAGAAGAAACCTGAAGTTCCTGTTGAAAAAGAAAAACCTGTTGAAGAACCTATTGCAGGAAAACCCGAAAGGCCAAAAGAGGAAAAAGCGGACGTACCAAAAGAAGAAATTGCCCCCGGGCCAAAAACCGGGGAAAATATAGTTGAGAAAAAAGTTGAAGAGGAGCAGGAAAGTGGTAAACCAATAGTCCTTGGGAAAATTGATTTAGGGAAAATCAATGAAAAAACAAGGCCGACAAAAAAATCTGCTGCCGAAAAAAAGAAGGAACGCAAAGCGAAGAAAGCAGCCGCTAAAACAGTTAAGGTAAAAAAAGAAGAAACCGTTAAGGAAAAAGAAAAGATTGAAGAACTTACTGTTAAAGCTGTTCCAGAACAAGAGAAGACAGTTGAACCTGAGGTGAAAGCTGAAAAGAAAGCCGAGGAGGCCAGGGACGAGCGTTTTATCAAAACGAAAGTAGAAAAACTGACAGGCCCTAAAATCCTGGATAAAATTGATTTGCCAGAGGAGAAGAAAAGAACAAAAAAACCAGTTGCCTCATCAAGGGATGCAGGTTCCTCATCGCGGAGAAGAAGGAGAAAACGAATTAAAAGTACCAATACCGATACAAAAGTAAAAACAGCCCAAACCAAGACCGGGGGAAAACCCGACCGGCCTGGCAGGGCAAAAGCTAAAGATAGCAAACGTTCGAGGAAAGATCGTTTTCGCCCGGGGGTTTCGGAAGAAGATGTCCAAAAGCAGATTAAGGAAACCCTTGCCAAATTGACCGGTGGCGGTAAATCAAAATCGGTAAAGCACCGACGCGACAAGCGGCAATCAATAAGTGCCCAGAAACAGGAAGACCTGATAAAGGA
>JAJRTT010000316.1 GCA_024278155.1 Bacteroidota bacterium
AAATTTTCGCCCCGCTTTTTAAGGCGATACCATAACTTAAGTGAGGAGATTAAAGGTTCTGTTAACACCTATATCGATGATGTGAAATCGAGTGATTTCCCAAATGAAAGGGAACAGTATTAGGAAGGGTGACGGGTGTCGGGTGACAGGTGTCCGATGTTAACAATTTGATAAGCAAAAAAATGCAAGCACAAATACTATACGAAGACAACCACATCATCATCGTGAACAAACGCCCCTCGGAAATTGTTCAGGGCGACAAATCGGGCGATGAACCTTTGAGTGAAAGGGTAAAGCAATACATCAAGAAGAAATACAATAAACCCGGAGATGTTTTTCTCGGGGTCGTCCATCGTTTGGACAGGCCCGTAAGTGGAACAGTGATATTTGCCCGAACCAGTAAGGCCCTGACGCGCCTGAACGAGATGCTCCGCGAAAAACAAATCAAAAAAACCTATTGGGCCGTATGCGCAAATTTGCCAAGGGAAGAATCGGAACATTTAATTAATTATCTGGTCAGGGATTCGGCAAAAAACAAATCCTTCGTTACCAAAGAAAACAAAAAGGGGGCGAAAAAAGCAGAACTGGTTTATACCCATATTAAAGGAAGCGATAAATATCATCTTTTGGAGGTAGAGTTGTTGACCGGTAGGCATCATCAAATAAGGGTACAACTTGCCCACATGGGTTGTCCAATCCGAGGCGACGTTAAATATGGTGCGCTACGGACCAACAAGGATGCTTCCATTCATCTTCATGCCCGAAAGATCGAATTCATCCATCCCGTAAAAAAAGAACCCATCCAACTGGAAGCAAATCCACCGGATGATCCTTTGTGGAATTATTTTTCGGAATGAAAAACTACTCCATACTTTCGATCATCGCTTTTACGATATTGGAAGCCCCGCGGGCAATTTCCAGGATATTTGCGTCAAGCATATAACAAGGTGTGGTGAACACATTGTTTTTTTCGTCAACAATCACATCCCCGTGGTTTGTCGGTTTATGGGTTGCGCCCATTTTTTCAATGGCTTCCGCCGTTCCTGTGTCCTGTCCGATAGTGAGTTCGATATCACCAAATATTTTCGCCATGATAACAGGTGAAATACACAAGGCACCAATGGGTTTCTTCCGATCGGATGTTTGCCTTACAGCATAAACCACATCGGCATTCACATTGCAACCGGCCCCTTTAAAGGCAAAATCGCAAAGGTTTTTGGCAGCGCCAAAGCCTCCCGGGAAAATCAAGGCATCAAAATCATCGGCTTCGTACTCTTTTAAGTCCTTGATGTTACCGCGGGCGATCCTTGCCGATTCGACAAGGACATTGCGGGTTTCTTTCATTTCCTCACCGGTGATGTGGTTGATGACATGGTGTTGGGGAATGTCCGGGGCAAAAATTTCGTATTCGGCACCCTGTTTCATAATGGCCAACATGGTAAGCGTGGCTTCGTGGATTTCCGCCCCGTCGAAAACACCACAGCCCGATAAGATCACTGCAAATTTTTTCATGATTGTTATATTTGATTAAACATTCAACTTTGTTTTTAAAATCCACAGCGAATTTAATGATTTTTTTGCGGGTGTACGACAAATTTCCCAAGTCCATACATAAACTCATTTAATTTGGTATCATTTTTTAGTGTGAATTTCGTGTCGTACCGTTGGCAAGCCTTTGGCGTCCGATGGTTTTAGTGATTTAGTGGCACTTTTTTCTTTTGCCACGAAAGCTCTAAATCCCGCAAAAAGGGAAATTTGTCGTACACCCATTTTTAGCTTCGATCAAAACAATTACTTTTGCAAAAATATTTTTATATGCTTATGAAGACCAAAAAAGAAATTGTCGAAAACTGGCTGCCCCGATATACAGGGACAGAAATGAAGGATTTTGGGAGATATATATTACTGACAAACTTTCATGGCTACCTCGAAATGTTTGCCCACGTGCAAGGTGTTGAAGTCCGTGGAAAAGACAGGGCGATGCCTTGCGCCACTTCTGGTGACATAACGATGATAAATTTCAATATGGGCAGTGCCAATGCGGCCACCATCATGGACCTTTTAAGTGCCATCCATCCCAAAGCCTGTTTGTTCCTCGGGAAATGTGGCGGCCTGAAAAAGAAAAACGAACTGGGTGATTTAATTCTGCCAATTGCCGCGATCCGTGGCGAAGGGACATCCAACGACTATTTCCCTTCGGAAGTCCCGGCCCTGCCGGCATTTAGTTTGCAGAAGGCCATTTCCATCACCATCCGCGACCACGGTCGGGATTACTGGACAGGGACAGTTTACACAACGAACCGCCGGGTTTGGGAATACGACAAAAAATTCAAGCGTTACCTTAGAAAAACAAGGAGCATGGCCATCGACCTGGAAACAGCGACTTTGTTCACGGTAGGGTTTGCCAACGAAATCCCAACTGGCGCATTGCTATTGGTATCGGACCAGCCCATGATTTATTCCGGGGTGAAAACGGAAAAAAGCGACAAAAGAGTGACCGATAAATATGTTGAGGATCATTTGAGGATCGGGATTGATTCGTTGAAACAGCTAATAAACAACGGCCTGACAGTAAAACACCTCCTTTTTGATTCATAGGTGCTTAAATTACAAGATATACAGGCTTATAAAATTTAAACTTCTTTTGTAAATAAATTGGTTATTTGTTAAACAGTTATGCGTTATGAAGCAGTACATATCTTTAATTCATGTAGTCTATTGATTGCCCATATGACATGAAAGGAAAAAGCAACAGTACTTAACCTTTAACTTTTAACGCATAACAAGTTGAGCATAAATATTACCCCGCTCATATCGAATATTTATTGGTTTTTGGAAATATATAAATTCTCATTATGACATTTGAACAGATAATCGGTGATTTAAGGAACAAGATATACCGGCCCATCTATTTTTTGTATGGGGACGAGGCCTATTATATTGATGAAGTTTCCGATTTTATCGAAAAAAATGTCCTGACCGATATTGAAAAGGAATTCAACCAAACAATTATTTATGGCCGGGACACCAATGTGAAGGAGATAGTCAGCAATGCCAAGCGTTTCCCGATGATGGCAAACTACCAGGTCGTAATTATCAAAGAAGCCCAGTATGTTGACAAAATCGAAGAACTGGATGCGTATATCGAAAAACCACTTGATTCAACCATTCTGGTCATCAATTATAAGTACAAAAAAATTGATGGAAGAACATCGATTTACAAAAAGATAAAGAAAAAGGGGGTTATATTTGAATCAAAAAAAATCTACGACAACCAAACCCCAACATGGATTTCGAACTACCTGAAGAAAAAAGGATATACCATCACACCCAAAGCCTCTGTAATGCTTACCGAATTTTTGGGAAGCGATTTAAGTAAAATCGTAAACGAACTCAATAAACTTGTACTCAATGTCCCGGAAAACTCTCAGATTGACGATGTCCTGGTCGAAAAAAACATTGGCATCAGCAAGGACTTCAATATTTTCGAACTGCAAAATGCCATCGGGACAAGAAACATTTTAAAAGCCAATCAGATTGCCCGGCACTTTGCGGCCAACCCAAAGGAGAACCCGCTTATAAAAACCATCGCTTTGCTATATATGTATTTTGGCAAGCTTCTGGTTTACCAACAATTAAAAGACAAATCGAACAGAAATGCCGCTGCGGAACTTGGGGTGAACCCATATTTCATGAAAGGTTATCAAACTGCTGCGGGAAACTACTCCTTCCAAAAACTCACACGGATCATTTCCTATTTAAGGGAATACGACCTGAAATCCAAAGGGGTCGATAATGGTTCGGCCACACATGGGGAGTTGCTCAAAGAGTTATTGTTTAAGATTTTGCATTGATCGGTTTTCGCCAGTTGATTCCCAAAACCAAAAAAACAAAAGCTCCCGTTTTGTGAAAAATAAATCATAATTTTACCCCTTGTTTTTAAAAATCCACAAAAGTGATAAACTGGATATTGAATTTCATTATCTGTATCAACCGGACAGCACTCTTTCCCTGTTTCCTTTTCTGATATTGTGTTCTTATTTTTAGTTCATACAATAAGCTTTCACCCAAACCCAATAACTTTTAAAACAAACAAAATGACATATATAATAAAAGGGGCCGGCCTTAGCGTTGAAGATGTGGTAAATGTGGCCCGCCATAACCAAAAAGTTGAGCTTGATGCAGATGCGCTCAAAAGGATAATAAAGTGCCGCGCCATGCTCGAAAGAAAAATTGATGCGCACGAAACCATGTACGGTGTAAATACCGGGATTGGCGAATTTTCCGAAGTTGTGCTAAACGACGACCAGGTAAAAGAATTCCAAAAATACCTTATTTATAACCATGCTGCGGGCATTGGTGATGCAATGCCTTTGGAATATGTAAGGGGGGCAATGCTGGGGAGGATCAATGTACATGCACACGGAAATTCGGCCATCCGTCCCGAAATTACCCAAACCCTTGTCAACATGCTCAACAAAGGGGTAACGCCCTATGTCTGCCAAAAAGGTTCCGTCGGCGCTTCCGGCGACCTGGCCCCGATGTCACAAATAGCTTTGCTGCTGATGGGTGAAGGAAAAGCTTATTATAAAGGAGAACTTCTGGAAGGAGGGGAAGCAATGGAGAGGGCCGGAATAGAAATCCCCGGCTTGCAGGCAAGGGACGGACTCGGGACAATTAATGGCTCCAACGTCCTCACAGCTATGAGTGCATTGTTTATCTATGATGCAAACCGATGGTTGAAACAGGCTGAAATCGGTGCGGCCATGTCGCTTGAGGCATTGAAGGCCAATATGAAACCCTACACAAAGAAATTGCACGAAGCACGGGGGTTCAACGGGGCAATCAGAAGTGCGGAAGCCATTAACAAAATGGTTGCCGGCGGCGACCTGAAAGAAGAAAGGGTGGATCATAAAGTCCAGGATGCTTATTCCATGCGGTCAACACCACAGGTTATCGGGGCCGCACACGATGCGTTGGCCTATGCCCGCTCACAGGTCGAGATTGAATTGAACGGCGTGGGCGACAACCCCATCTTTTTCCCCGATGAGGACCTGGCATTATCGGGGGCCAATTTCCAGGGAACACCGGTTTCGTTGCCCATGGACATGGCGGGAATTGCCATAACCATGGTAAGTGTGCTGTCAGAACGGAGGATGAACCGTTTGAACAACCCTGCCTTAAGTGTTGGGCTTCCGGCTTTCCTCACCAAAGGGGCCGGGATGTTTTCGGGCTTGATGCTCAGCCAATATACTGCCGACATGCAAATCGTGGAACAAAAAATCCTGTCAGCACCTGCATCAATACAATCAATACCTGCCGCTGCTGATCAGGAAGATTTCGTATCAATGGGAATGAATACTGCAATCAAGAATTTCCAGATCCTTGATAATGCATATGGCGTACTTGGGATTGAGATGATGGCCGCCGCACAGGCACTCGATTTCAGGGAGTACAAATTCGGGAAAGGGGTATCCAAAGCCAAAGAAACAATCCGGAAATACGTGGATTTCCTTGATGTTGACCGACCATTGTACAGCGACCACAATGCGATGAAAGAACTCGTAAAATCAGGGGAGATACTGGAAGAAGTGGAAAAAGAGGTGGGAAGCCTGGGTTAACGAAAAAATTGGCGGTTGGCAATAGGCCGTATGCAATCGAAATATTCACACATAGCAAATTGACTGCTGATAACTATAACTTGAATCACAGAATTAATTATCCACTGAGTTTTGGCCACAACAGAAGAAAACAAGAAGAAACCGCTTGAACGACCGGAAATGTTAAAGATACTTTGCATCCTAACATTCATTGGAAGTGGATTGGCTGTTTTTTCCTATTCGCTTTCCTATCTGCTTTTCGATGAAATGAAAGAAATTGCAGAGGGATTGGACGAACAATATCCGGGAGTCAAAGAAATTTTCAGTGGGGGAAAACGCTTTTTCCTCACTGGTTTTGTTCTGTATTCCATCTCTTTCGCCGGCACGCGTCAAATGTGGAATATGCGCAAAATTGGATTTCACCTTTATACAGTGTCCCAGATATTTTTACTTGTGCTTCCGGTTATGATGATCAAATCCTACCAGCTCCCATTATTGGGTGTTTTGGTAAGCTGTGTATTTGTTTTGGGATACTATTCAAATTTAAAATACATGGAATGAAAACTGAAGCCACGGAACCTGGAAATGACAAAAAAGAACAAGTCACGATAAAGAAGCCCTTTATGCTTTCTCTTTTATGTATGGTGTTTTTCGTTCATTCTGCAGTAATGGCATTGCTTTTCCTGTCAGGCGTTTTCTTCAACTCTTGGCTCACAGAAGCGATCAACAACTATACTGTACGAACGGACTATGGGAATTCCCGGATATTGCTTTTTAGTTTCATTGGGTTCTTGCTTTATGGAACTTCTTTTATAGGGACATGGTACTTATGGCAGATGAAGAAAAAAGGCCTGTATATTTTATCCATTTCTGTTTTATTGATTCTTGTAAGCACATATCTTATTGGGGCCGGCTCCCTTATCAATTCCATAATATATGGGTTTCTCTTACTGTTTCTGACTCTTTTTTATCGTAAATTGGGCAAGGGAAAGGAGGAAATATCCGGAAATACGAGGAAATAATTGTCTTTTTTTTAATAAATCAATGATACCACCGCTTTCAACACAAATTAGATACTTGTATAAATAAGATCATAAAATTTTGATTTATTAGCGTTTACGCCATTCAGGCTTAAGTTATTAATAAGGGTCTGTTAATTTTTCTTAAAGTTTTTTACTATTTATGAACAACTTATCTTTATTTTGCAACGCTATTTCAAATAATTTAGATTAATTTTGATTTCTGTTTTTACAAACAGTGCAGATAGTTCTTTTGTTTATCGAATGGTTTTAAATTAAATATATTACCAAATTTCTTTAATATTTACTAACTAAAATTTTATGTTATGAGAAAATTTACCCTATTTCTTGCATTCACGCTCTTTTTGGGAATGCATGTATTACAAGCTCAAAACAGGGAGATTTCGGGTACTGTTATCAGTTCTGACGACGGCCAACCGATTCCCGGGGTTCAGGTGGTAGTTAAGGCAACCACTTTAGGAACCGTTACCGGTCTTGACGGAAACTACAAACTCAGTGTTCCCGAGAGTGCCAAAGTATTGGTCTTTACCTTTATTGGGATGGCCTCACAAGAGGTTGAAATCGGAAGCCAAACAACAATTGATGTTTCGATGGATCCGGACATCCTGAACATTGAAGGAGTGGTTGTTACCGCTCTCGGTATTTCGCGTGAAAAGAAATCACTTGGTTATGCCACTCAGGAAATCAGTGGGGATGAAGTTAACAGTGTGAAAAGCGATAACTTTATCAATTCCATGTCAGGTAAGGTTTCCGGTGTCCAGATTAAAAACAACACAAACATTGGTGGTTCTTCCAACGTTATTATCAGGGGTTCTACCTCATTGACAGGAAAC
>JAJRTT010000317.1 GCA_024278155.1 Bacteroidota bacterium
AATACGGTGGCCAGCCCCGCACTTTTGAACCCGATTGGGTTTGGGGCAAATATTGTCATCCACTCCCTTACCAAGTTTATCGGAGGACATGGAAATTCGCTGGGAGGGGTTGTGATAGATGCCGGTACATTTGACTGGACAAACGGGAAATTCCCTGAATTTACCGAACCCTCAAAAGGTTATCATGGATTAAAATATGCCGAAACCCTGGGAAAAATTGCTTTTATTGTAAAACTAAGGGTCGAGGGCCTGAGGGATTTTGGCGGGGCACTGAGCCCGTTCAATGCATTTCAAATAATCCAGGGATTGGAAACCCTTGAAGTGAGGATAAAACAGCATTCAAAAAATGCGTTGGAACTGGCCCAATGGCTCGAAGGGAAAAATGAAATCGCCTGGGTAAATTACCCGGGACTGAAAAGCAGCAAATATTATAATCTGACAAAAAGATACTTACCCAACGGGCAAAGTGGCATACTTACTTTTGGATTGAAAAACGGGTACCAAGCTGCAAGAATATTTACGGATTCAACCCGGGTATTCTCATTGTTGGCCAATATCGGTGACACAAAATCATTGATTATCCACCCGGCGAGCACCACACACCAACAGCTTACCGGGGAACAGCAATTAAGTACTGGCGTGAGCCAGGACCTAATCCGTTTGTCCGTTGGGCTGGAAGATATTGAAGATTTAAAACGGGACATAAACCAGGCACTTAAACAAATCTGAACATGAAGGGACAATTAATATTTCACAGCATTGATAATTACAAAACTTACACAGGTGCCCAGTATGAAAAGCTGGACGTCTCTTATCAGATATTCGGCAAAGAACTGCATACAGCACCTGTGGTGGTTGTAAATCATGCACTGACTGGAAATTCAGATCTAATAAGCAAAGAAAAGGGTTGGTGGAAACAAATTGTGGGCGACAACAAACTGATCGATACAACAAAGTTTACCGTCATTGCCTTTAATATTTTGGGAAATGGGTATGATGGCGTTTTGATCGATCATTACAAAGATTTTATTGCAAAAGACATTGCCCGCATTTTTAATATTGTACTGCATGAAATCGGGATGAAGAACCTATATGCTGTTATCGGAGGTTCCATTGGAGGTGGGATTGCCTGGGAAATGGCGGCCCTTAAGCCGGAATTCATTGAGTACCTGATCCCAATTGCGTCCGATTGGAAGTCCACCGATTGGGTCATCGGACATAATTCAATTCAGGAAAGCATACTTCTATATTCCAGGCATCCTTTACAGGATGCCCGGAAAATGGCCATGCTGTTCTACAGGACACCCCAATCGCTCACAAAAAAATTCAAGCGGACAAAAACCGCAAACGGGGATATGTACAATGTAGAGTCCTGGCTGTTGCACCATGGGAAAAAGCTGGAAGCACGTTTCACGGTAGAAGCTTACCTGATGATGAACCATTTGTTCACAACGGTGGATATTACCCACGGGAAAAGCACCTTTAAAGAAGTAATTCGTCCGCTTAAATCCACTGTTATCCAAATAGCCGTTGATAGTGATTTGCTGTTCCCCAAAACCGGGAATATCAAAACAAAGGAAGTCCTGGACACACTGCTTATCAACAATCGGTATCACGAAATAAAATCGGCTGACGGGCATGATGCCTTTTTAATCGAACATGAACAGATTACAAATTTTTTAACACCCATATTCAAATAGGCCATGGAAATAATAAAATTCGGGGGCAAGTCCCTTTCAAACGGTGAAGGAATTGAAAATGTGGTTTCTATCATAGCAGACAAAATCAACAACAAAAAAAATATTGCAATAATCCTATCGGCAAGAAAAAACACAACGGATGAACTGGAAGGCTTTTTGGAAATGGCAAAACAAGGAATTGGTTTTTCGGAGGAATGGGACGAATTCAAGGAAAAGCAAATCAAGCCCTTTGCAGGTATTGATTTTAACAAGGAGTTCCAACTCCTTGAAAAAATCTTTGAAGGGGTAAAACTTGTGGGAGATTACAGTCTTAAAACAAAAGACCTGGTCCTGGCCCAAGGGGAAATCCTTTCGACCAAACTGATTGCCGAAATCCTGCGGGACAAAGGAATTAAGAGCAAAGCGGTGGATAGCCGTGAATTCCTGAAAACAAATTCTGCTTTCGGGAATGCGCAAATCCTGGAAGAAATCTCAAGTAGAAAAACAATTGATTTCTTTAGTTCGTTGGAGAAGAACACCGTTCCGGTAATCACAGGTTTTATTGCTTCTACCATAACAAACGAAACCACAACTTTGGGAAGGAACGGTTCCAATTATACGGCTTCCATAATTGCAAAATACCTAAATGCGAACAGTGTGCAAAGCTATACGCATATCAATGGGATATACACGGCCAATCCCGATCAGGTAAAAGACTCCCGTATCATTGAACAAATGACATTTAAAGAAGCCAATGAACTCGCGAGTTTCGGGGCCTCCATCCTGCATTCCAAGACCATAGAACCTTTGGCCGAAAAGAAAATCCCCTTACAGATACTGAACTCTTTTGTGCCTGGGAACAAAGGGACCTTGATTCATAATGAAATTGTTCAAAAGGGGATAAAATCCATTGCCATTCAGGAAGATGTGGGTTTTATAAATATTGAGGGGAGTGGTTTTTTGGGGAAAAAGGGAATCGATGCCCGGATTTTTGGTGTACTGAACCTTTTGCAAATCAGTGTGGGTGTTATTTCCCAGGGTTCGTCAGAAAGAAGCATTGGTTTTATAATTTCAAAAGAGCATATCACAAAGGCAATTGCAGGTTTGAAAGAAGAGTTTTCCGCAGAATTTGTGACAAAAGGTATCAGTTCCATAAAAGCGATCAATGATATTTCGGTGATTACTGTTATTGGTCAAAACATCAATGGTTTTTCGAATGCATTTAAGGCATTGATTAAAAATGATGTGCATATCATTCTAATAAACAACACCCTGAGCGGGAACAATATCAGCCTGGTCGTTGAAAAGGCCGATGTAAGCAAGACGGTGAACATCATCCATTCCCATATTTTTGGAGTGGCGAAAAACATCAATATCGCGATATTCGGAAAAGGGACTGTCGGGAAATCGCTGATCGACCAGATCCTGAAATCCAAAGAAAATATCCTAAAACGTAAGGAAATCAAGCTGAACGTATTTGCCATCGTTGGAACCCAAGGAGTTTTGCTCAACTCAAACGGAATTACGGAAAACTGGGAATCGGATTATGAAAATTCCGCTAAAAATTCCGAAGGCATAAAACAGGTTTCCGACTATGCAAAACAGCATCATCTTGAAAACCTGATTGCCATTGACAACACGGCCAGTACTGATTTTACGAAGAACTATATCCCACTTATCGAAAATGGGTTCGACCTGGTTTCTTCCAATAAAATTGCCAATACACAAAGCTATGCAACTTATGTGAAATTGCGCGAGAGCCTTAAAACCCACAATAAACAGTATTTATACGAAACGAATGTGGGAGCCGGTTTGCCCCTGATAGACACCATCAATCTTTTACATACCTCAGGTGAAAACATTACCCGGATAAAAGGCGTTTTTTCAGGTTCATTGAGCTATTTGTTCAATCAGTTTTCCATAACTGACAAGCCTTTTAGTGAAATCCTGAAAGAGGCCATTGATCTTGGATTTACCGAACCTGACCCACGAGAAGATTTGTGTGGAAATGATGTGGCGAGAAAGTTATTGATTTTGGCAAGGGAACTGGACCTTGAGAATGAATTTGATGAAATCCGGATCGAAAACCTCATTCCCCAATTTTTACGGGATGGCCCAACGGATTCCTTTCTTTATAGATTGGAAGAATTGGACACTGTTTATCAGGAGATAAAAAACAAACAAAAACCCGGGCATGTACTTCGGTATTTGGGCGACTTATCGGGAGACTTACAACAAAGAAAGGGCAACTTGAGCGTAAAACTTGTTTCTGTTGCGGCAAACAGCCCTGTGGGAAACCTGACCGGTTCCGATTCCATCTTTGAAATCTATACTGAATCTTATGGGGACAACCCCATTGTAATCCAGGGAGCCGGTGCCGGTGCCGAAGTAACCGCAAGGGGAGTTTTTGGGGATTTGTTGCGGATTTCGGATAAGAAATAAATGAAAATACCAATGATACGATGAAGTTCATTAGGCTATAACGATTGATTACAAACACAAAAAATGATGTGACAAATAGAACTTATCTCACCATAACAAAACCAACACTTTTCAAAAAAG
>JAJRTT010000318.1 GCA_024278155.1 Bacteroidota bacterium
ACTGCCAGCCGCACTTGCCCGTGCGAAGCGGTCTGACGAATTGCCGAAAATGCCATGATATATAATAAAATTCCGTACTTTGTGGCTGAAAATAAAATTGCAAACTTCAATAATGAAGCCCATCACCTTTTTTGATACTGAAACAGACCCAAAAAGCAAGAAGATCCTTGACATTGGAAGTGTGAAAAGCGATGGGAGTATTTTCCATTCAAGTTTAATTGGCGAATTTGCGGAATTCCTGGATGGCACGGACTTCATTTGTGGACACAATATCATCAGGCATGATCTGAAATATCTCCAAAAACACCCTTCGTTTCAAGGGGAAAGTCATTTAAAGTATATTGACACACTGTTTTTATCTCCCCTGCTTTTTCCCACAAGGCCGTACCACCATCTGCTAAAGGACGATAAAATACAAACAGATGAATTGAACAATCCGGTAAATGATTCAAAAAAGGCAAAAGATTTGTTTTACGACGAAATAACCGCTTTTAACCAACTGGAGGAACCCCTAAAACAGATTTATTGTTTGTTGTTGAACCAGCAAAAGGAATTCTATTACTTTTTTGAATATTTGTCATTTAAATGTTTGGGCAAAGACAAGCTGGTCCAATTAATAAATGACAGGTTTCAAAGCCAGTATTGTTCCCATGCACCAATAGATACATTCATTGACAAATACCCAACCGAACTTGCATATTGCCTGGCATTAATTAATAGTACAGACCGCTATTCGATCACTCCTCCCTGGGTCTTGAGGAATTACCCCGAAGTGGACAGGATAATGTATTCACTGAGAAACAAACCTTGTTTGATTGGCTGTGGATATTGCGATGAAGCATTGGAAGCAAAGAAAGGATTAAAAGATTTTTTCGGATTCGGTTCATACCGGGTTTTTAATGGAGAACCATTACAGGAAAATGCTGTAAATGCTGCAATTAACAATAAATCACTTCTTGCCGTCTTTCCAACGGGCGGTGGCAAATCGCTTACTTTTCAAATTCCTGCCTTGATGGCGGGAAGAAACACAAAAGGCTTAACGGTCGTGATTTCACCTTTGCAATCATTAATGAAGGACCAGGTTGACAACCTTGAGAAAATTGGTATTACCGAATCGGTTACCATAAATGGCTTGCTCGACCCAATTGAGCGGGGCAAATCATTTGAAAGGGTTGAAGATGGCTCTGCCTCTATTTTGTACATCTCCCCGGAGTCCCTTCGCTCCAAAACGATTGAACGTCTGTTGCTGGGCAGGAACATTGTTCGCTTTGTAGTGGATGAAGCACATTGTTTCTCGGCCTGGGGACAAGACTTTAGGGTCGATTATTTGTATATTGGCGATTTTATAAAACAACTGCAAGAAAAGAAAAACCTCACCGATCCAATTCCGGTTTCATGTTTTACGGCAACGGCAAAGCAAAAAGTCATTGAGGATATTTGCAATTATTTCGAAGAGAAATTATCCCTTCAACTTGAAGTGTTCAAGGCAAACAGTACAAGGACAAATTTACATTACAAGGTTTATGACAGCAAGGATGAAGATGACAAGTACAATAATGCAAGAAGGTTGATCGAGTCGAAGGATTGCCCAACTATCATTTATGTTTCGCGAACAAGAAAAGCGTATAAACTGGCCAAACGATTGAGCAGGGATGGGTTCAATGCCAAACCTTACCATGGCAAGATGGATGTGAAAGAGAAAACCGAAAACCAAAATAGTTTTATTGCCGGTGATGTTCAAATTATGGTTGCCACATCGGCTTTTGGGATGGGGGTGGACAAGAAGGATGTTGGGATGGTGATCCATTATGATATCTCCGATTCGTTGGAAAACTATGTGCAGGAAGCCGGCAGGGCGGGGCGCGATGAAAATATTTCGGCAGATTGTTTTGTTTTATTTAATGAAGAAGACCTTAACAAACATTTTATCCTACTGAACCAAACAAAACTTTCGGTAAAGGAAATCCAGCAAATATGGAGAGCGGTCAAGCATATTACAAAATTTCGTTCGTCCGTATCAAACTCGGCTTTGGAAATTGCCCGAAAAGCCGGCTGGGACGATAATGTTGTTGAAATTGAAACCCGGGTCACAACGGCCATCGCAGCACTCGAACATGCCGGGTATTTAAAACGGGGACAAAATATCCCACGGATTTTTGCAAACAGTATTTTGTCAAAAAACGCCCAACAGGCAATTGAAAAAATAAACCTGTCCTCAAGATTTAACGAAAAACAGAAAACCACGGCAATCCGGATTATCAAAAAACTGTTTTCCACCAAAAGCAGAAAGCATGCAAATGATGAAGTAGCTGAGGCAAGGGTCGATTACATTTCCGACCACCTTGGAATCGTAAAAGAGGAAGTGATAAAAATCATTACGCTGCTCAGGGAGGAAAAAATATTGGCCGACACCAAGGATTTAACGGCATTTATAAAGAAAGACGATGATGTAAACCGTTCACTTTCCATGTTGGAATCTTTTGCCAAAATCGAAAACTTCCTTTTGCCGGAGGTGGAAGAACAGGAAAAAGTTTTTAACCTTAAAGAACTAAATGAGAGTGCACTGGAAAAGAATTGTGCAAATGTTAGCCCTAATAAAATCAAGACAGTCCTGAATTTCTGGGCCATTAAAAATTGGATAAAACGGCAAAATCAAAACTACTCGAAAAACCATGTTTCCATAGTTTGCAACCAACCAAAAAACATTTTAAAGGA
>JAJRTT010000319.1 GCA_024278155.1 Bacteroidota bacterium
AAGCAATTCCGGTTCTTAATAAATTATATTACATCAACTGATTAAAAGTAATCTGATAATTTTTCATGGTGATTAATTTTAATTGTAAAATTTGGTTTTGGTTGGTTAATTAGGTCAGAAAACTTGAAATATCTTCAATTGTTTTCTGGCCTTTTTTCTTTTCAATTTTATATTTCATTTCTTTCCCATTCATTCCCTTCCATTATTTATTTACTTTTGCCGTTTTAATTTCGTTTTTTGTAAATCATATGGAAAAACAGAACCTCATCGATAAACCTAAAGTTTATCGGTCCCCATATCGATTGGTCGGATTTATATTGATTCCCGAATGAGAGTATTTATCGGTATTTTTATCTTTATGTTGTTTTTCTTGTTTTCGCAAGGACAAGAAATGTTGGGGTTGAAAAACAGCAATTATGCCGGGGTTCTTGGGATTGGCCTTAATCCATCTTCCATGCACGCATCCCACCTCTATATGGATTTTAATTTGTTTTCGGTAAACTCCAACATGGGGAATGACTATGTGTTTATAGGTGCGCAACAGTTCAATGACCTCGTTTTTAGGGGGGAAGAGCCCGTTTATTATACAAGTGAAGGTGAACGTAGGAATTTTTCTATTTACCGGAACAACGGGTTGAAATATGGGAATGTGGGGGCCGAAATTTATGGGCCCGGGGGCATGATGGTTTACGGGAAACATGCTTTTGGGTTTTCGACGGCCATGCGGACTTATTCCTCTTTTACCAATCTCCCGCCCGATATGGCCAACTTTATTTACGAAGCCATTGATTACAATGCACAACATAATATCGAGTATTCCCATGATAAACCAATCCGTATGGGTTCGCTTTCATGGACGGAGCTTAATTTCAGCTATGCATATAACTTCAGGCGCTATAAATGGGATTATTGGTCGGCGGGCATTACCATAAAGCCCTTATTTGGGATGGCCGGTGTTTTTACAAATTTGAATAAGGTTGATTACGAGGTTTTTTCGGATACTACGGCCTATATCTATGATGCCAGCTTTGATTACGGCTATGCGGTTCCGATAGATCCTGAAACAAACGAATATACGGGCAACCCGTTTTTCCAGGGCTTTGGCTTTGGCGTAGATATTGGGGTTACCTACCAATTTACCACCAAAGGCCACGGGAACGGGGTCTTTGATCGCTTATGCGAGCAGGTTTACGATGATTACAATTACAAAATCGGCGTTTCACTCCTTGATCTCGGTTATATCAAGTTCTCAAAGAATGCAGGATTAAGGAATTATGAAAACGTGGAAACATATTGGGACAAAGCATCTGATACCCTTTCGGTAAATTCCATCAATGACCTGAACAGAAAGATCGATTATTATTTTTCGGATTCCCCTGACCAGAACATTGAGGCCGATAAAATCACCATGCAGACCCCACCTGCACTTAGTATCCAGTTTGATTACCATTTCAAAAAGAGTGTCTATTTCAATACAACTTTGATTTATGGTTTCAACATCGGAAGGGCTTATGTGAAAAGGGCTTCTGTTTGGGCTTTTACACCTCGTCTCGAAACTTCGAAAATAGAGGTCAGCTTGCCCATTTCGTTCTATGAGTGGGACTGGGCACAGCCAAGGATTGGTTTTGCGTTGAGGTACGGCAATTTCTTTTTTGGTTTTGATCGGTTGAACACAATGCTAGGGATCAATGATTTTACCGGATTTGATTTTTATTTTGGCCTTAGGCTAAACCTGACCCGTAATTTCCGGATGCAATATGTCAAGGGGAATTGCAACCCGCGCATCGACCGGAATATCGAGACCTTTGACTTTAGGAATTTTTAAACGAAAAAAACCGGACAATCTTGATGGTCGTCCGGTTTTCAACTAGGATTCGTCAATTGTTACTTCGCATAATTAACCGCCCGGGTTTCCCTGATAACAGTAATCTTTATTTGTCCTGGATAAGTCATGCCATCCTGGATTTTCTTTGAAAGGTCAAAAGATATTTTTGAGGCATCGCTGTCCGAAACCTTGTCGGCCCCAACAATTACCCGAAGTTCCCTACCTGCCTGGATTGCATATGTCTTGATTACGCCGGGGTAATTGAGTGCCAATTCTTCCAATTTGTTCAATCGCTGGATATAGGCCTCCACCACTTCGCGCCGTGCGCCCGGCCTTGCGCCTGATATGGCATCACAGACTTGTACAATGGGTGAGATCAATGTGTTCATCTCGATTTCATCGTGGTGCGAACCGATTGCGTTGCAAACATCCGGTTTCTCTTTGTATTTCTCGGCCAGCTTCATGCCGTGCAATGCATGGGGGAGTTCTGGCTCACTGTCAGGGACTTTGCCAATATCGTGAAGTAGTCCGGCCCGTTTTGCAAGTTTGGGGTTAAGCCCAAGTTCGGCGGCCATGGTCGCACATAAATTGGCCACTTCGCGTGAGTGCTGTAAAAGGTTTTGTCCGTAGGATGACCGGAATTTCATTTTGCCCACCATGCGAACGAGTTCGTGGTGCATCCCATGGATACCCAGATCAATCGTAGCCCTTTTGCCGGCTTCAATAATTTCCTGATTGATTGTTTTCTTGGTTTTCATCACCACCTCTTCGATACGGGCAGGGTGGATCCTCCCATCGGTCACAAGCTTGTGCAGCGACAAGCGGGCAATTTCCCTTCTTACCGGGTCAAAAGATGACAATAGAATGGCATCGGGGGAATCATCAATAATGATCTCGACACCGGTGAGTGCCTCCAGGGCCCTGATATTACGGCCTTCGCGTCCAATGATCCTGCCTTTGATCTCATCGCTTTCAATGTTGAAAACAGAAACCGAATTCTCAATGGCACTCTCGGCCGCAGTCCGTTGTATTGTTTCTATTACAATCTTTTTAGCCTCTTTGTTGGCGGTAAGACGGGCTTCGTCAACAATTTCGGCCACCTGGACCATTGCTTCTGATCTTGCCTCGTCTTTAAGCGTGTCGATAAGTTGGGCTTTTGCCTCTGCTGCCGACATACTTGAAATGGCCTGTAACTGCTCAACCTGTTTTTTATGGAATTTGTCCACTTCCATTTGCCTTTTGTTCACAAGGTCGAGCTGGGCATTCAGGTTATTGCGGATCGTATCGATCTCTTTTTGTTTTCTCTGGAATTCTTCCTGTTTATGTGAAAATGAGGATTCTTTTTGTTTGAGTCGGTTTTCGTTATTGTTTAGCTGGTTGTTTTTTTGTTGGATGATTTTCTCGTGTTCGGATTTCAATTGAAGGAATTTTTCTTTTGCCTGTAATATTTTTTCTTTTTTCAATACTTCGGCTTTTTCCTTGGCATCCTTGAGGATATCATCGCTACGTTTCTCGATTTTCTTTTTAAGGACCGAGGCTGCCATGAGTATTCCCAATCCCATGCCCGCAACGCCAACAATAATATAAATAATAATGTCATTCATCATATTTGTGTTTTAATGGTTTATAAATATGCCGATAGAAGTCTGTATCCAATCCCATATGACCAAAAAGAATTAGTCGGCACTTGAAAAGGAGGGGAGGTGTTGAAAAAAAGAAACCCGCATCATTCATGGAGTTTAGTAAACCCCAGTATAACAGGATTAGGGTTGCCAAACATTTCGAAGCGTCCACCGGTTTTGAACTAACAAAACTTCCCCGAAAGGAACGAGGCCTGTTCTAAATGTTTTTGAGCTTTCCCTGATGATTGTAATGTTGAGTTTACAAACATAGTTATGAATTGATGCGGGTATTGATTTATGGGCAACACGATTTACCCAAATTTCTTTTCAAAGAACGCAGACTTTTAATTGTTGTCCAAACTATCTGTTAATAACTTGTTTAAACCCATCAGCTTATTTATGGTCTTCGTTTCGTTCCCTTTGTGTTCCCCCTCAAAATCAGCAACTTTTGTTGCAAATTCCAAAACTACCATGGCAATTAGGTCCTGAATGTCATTAAAAGCGAAATTACTTGAGTATTCCTTTATCTTCTTATTTATTTCGTTTGTCGCTTTTCTAACAACTTCCTCTTCATCTCTCTGTATTGTAAGCCTGTATGGCCTTTCTGCAATGGTAACTGATATTGTAAGTTCATTCATTAAATAGAATAGTCAAAAAATACACTATTTGTTTAAAAGTCCGATACACTTGTCGATTTCCCGCACTAATTCATTTATTCTTTTTTTTGTATCAACTGCTCCTTCCTCCGTTCTTACTGCTTTTGATATTTTCAATATATTGTTTTGCTCTGTTAAATTCCCTATTTCTATGTTTTTGTCTTTTATAGTGTTTTCCAATTCCTCTGCTTTTCTCCTATAAATCCCAATCTCTTTATTAAGTGCATCATTTCGCCCAATAAGCTTGTTTATTTTATCACTTATCGAAATCAATAATTTATCAGTCTCGTTCATTTATATACCTGAATAAATGATTTAATCAATGCGCAAAGTTATTCAGAACTTGCGGGTAAAGCAAATTTTTGTTCGATAATAAAACCCATATCCCCCTATCATGCTATTCCTTAATGCTTTTGAGAAGAATAATCTTCAATGGGCGTACATGTGCAAACGAGGTTCCGGTCGCCATAGGCATCATCGATTTTTGTGACTGGTGGCCAGTATTTGTCCAGTTCCTTCAATTCCATGGGATAAGCAGCTTTCTTGCGTGTGTAGGGAAAATGCCATGAATCCGATGTGGCCATCGTGGCTGTGTGGGGCGCATTTTTTATCACATTATTATCTTTATCGGCTTTCCCATTTTCAATTTCACTTATTTCCTTTCTTATTTCGTGCATGGCTTCCACAAAACGGTCCAATTCGGACAAAGGTTCGCTTTCGGTAGGTTCCACCATCAAAGTGCCATGCACGGGAAAGGCAACGGTGGGCGCATGGAAGCCATAATCCATCAATCTTTTGGCAATGTCGATAACCGGGACATTTGCAGATTTCATAAATGCGTTACAATCAAGGATCATCTCATGTGCCACCCTTCCGTTTTTGCCCGTATAAAGGATTTTGTAATCTTTTTCCAATTTTGATTTGAGATAATTGGCATTGAGGATGGCCATTTTCGTGGCTTCTGTCAGGCCATTTCCCCCCGAGAGCTTGATATAGGCATAGGAAATGGGCAAAATCATGGCACTTCCAAAAGGCGCTGCCGAAACTGCCCCGATCCCATGTTCGCCCCCGGTATCGACCAACGGATGAGCGGGGAGGAAAGGTTCCAGGTGTTTTGCGACACCAATGGGGCCAACTCCAGGGCCTCCTCCACCATGAGGGATGGCAAATGTTTTGTGCAAATTCAAATGACCAACATCAGCCCCGATCAACCCCGGGTTTGTAAGTCCGACCTGGGCATTCATATTGGCCCCATCCATATAAACCTGTCCGCCGTTCTTGTGGACAATATCAACCATCTCAAGGATTCCTTCCTCATAAACGCCGTGTGTGGAAGGATAAGTGATCATAATGGCCGCCAGCGAATCTTTATGTTCTTCGGCTTTGTTTTTCAGGTCTTCGATGTCGATGTTCCCTTGCCCGTCACATTTTACGATTATCACTTTCAGTCCGGCCATGACCGAACTTGCCGGGTTTGTTCCATGGGCGGAAGCCGGGATAAGGCATATGTTCCTATGCCCTTCACCTTTGCTTTTCAGGTATTCCCTGATAACCATCAAACCGGCATATTCACCGGATGCCCCTGAATTGGGCTGAAAGGACACGGCCGAAAAACCCGTGATTTCCTTTAGGTCGTTTTCCAGGTTTTTTATCAATTTCAAATAGCCTTTTACCTGTTTGTTGGGGGCAAAGGGATGGATTTCCCCAAAGCCCGGCCAGCTTAGGGCAAACAACTCTGTGGCCGCATTCAGTTTCATGGTACACGAGCCCAATGGGATCATGCTCCGGTTAAGGCCCAGGTCGCGGTTTTCGAGTTTTTTCAAATACCGCATCATTTCCGTTTCCGAATGATAGGAGTTGAAAGCCGGATGTCCGAGATAACCGGATTTCCTTTTTAGGCTTTTTGGAAATGAAGTCTTTGACCGGGCTTCTTTTGGATCGATTTCGGAAATCTCCATATTGACGGTGGACGCAAAAATCTGGAGCATGATGTTTATGTCCTTCGAGCTCGTGGTTTCATCCAGGCTGATCCCTACCGTACTTTTATTTATGTACCTAAAGTTCATTTCTTCGCGGAGGGCGGCCTTTTTTATCTTCTTGATATTTGCATTGGTCGGCAGGCCAATGGTCAGGGTGTCGAAATAATGGTTGTTTTTTATGGAATAACCATATTTGGCGAGTTCCCCGGCAAGTATTTTCGCAAGGCCGTTTATTTCCTTCGCAATATCCTTGATCCCCTTGGGGCCATGGTAGGAAGCATAAAGCCCGGCCATGATCGCCAACAAGGCCTGTGCAGTACATATATTGGAAGTGGCACGTTCGCGTTTTATGTGTTGCTCACGGGTTTGGAGCGCCATCCGGTAGGCGTTATCACCATTCGCATCTTTTGAAATGCCGATAATCCTTCCGGGGATGTTCCTTTTGTATTTTTCAGTGGTGGCAAAATAGGCGGCATGTGGCCCACCAAACCCCATGGGGACACCAAAACGTTGCGTGGAGCCAACTACCACATCAGCGCCCCACTCGCCGGGAGGAGTGAGAAGTGCGAGGCTGAGCAGGTCAGCGGCAACGGCAACCGAGGTTTCATTTTCATGGGCTTTTTGCACAAAACCGTTGTAATCGTGCACTTCTCCCCATTTGTCGGGATATTGAACAATGGCACCGAATACAGTATCGTTGAATTCAAAGTCGTTGTGATTTCCAAAGGCCAACTCTATCCCAAGCGGATTTGCCCTTGTCTTCAGGACTTCGATGCTTTGGGGGAAAAGGCCTTTGGAGACAAAGAAGATATTGGCCCCCCTTTTTGCCTGTTTCCGGGGGCGCGCATTGTAAAGCATGATCATGGCCTCGGCGGCAGCAGTGCTTTCATCCAGTAAAGACGCATTGGCGATGGGCATGGCCGTAAGGTCGGAAACCATTGTCTGGAAGTTGAGCAGGGCTTCCAACCTTCCCTGTGAAATCTCGGCCTGGTAAGGTGTGTAGGAAGTGTACCAGCCCGGGTTTTCGAGCACATTGCGAAGGATAACACCGGGCAGGATGGTGTTGTAATACCCCATCCCGATATAGGATTTGAAAATCTGGTTTTTTGAAGCCAGTTTTTCCAGGTGTTTCAGGAATTGGTATTCGTTCATCCCTTCGGGAAGATCCAGGGGTTTTTCCATGCGGATGGCCGGGGGGATGGTTTGGTCGATCAACTCATCGAGCGAGGATGCGCCGGTACTTTCCAACATATCGCTTATTTCATGTTGACGGGGGCCGTTATGCCTATGAACAAAGTCGTTGCTTATCATTATATCATTATTTGCCCTCACAAAAAAGGGAAGTAATTACTTGAATTTTACGTGGGGCAAAATTAGAAATCTTATGAAGAAAACAAAGGTTTTGTTTATTAGATGTGATAAATATTATGGGTGGTAATTATTCGATGGTAAAATACTTCTCGATGTTGGTAAACAAGCTCGTTGGTGACAATATCAACGAGGGGGGGGGGCTTCGACAGGCTCAGCCTGACCGCTGGGGCTTCGACGGGCTCAGCCTGACCGCTGGGGATTTGACGGGCTCAGCCTGACCGCTGGGGATTTGACGGGCTCAGCCTGACCAGCGAGTGCATGGACATACCGGGATTGTAATCAAACTCGTTGGTGACAACACCAATAAGGGGGTGGATGCAGGAAGAATCCGG
>JAJRTT010000320.1 GCA_024278155.1 Bacteroidota bacterium
AGAGCCAAGGATATAGAAACGAGGATGCCAGGCTTGCTATTTATGATAATGGGTTTTCGACAAATGAATTGATTGGGTTGTGTGAAAAACTGATCGATGAGGCCAATAGGTATAGAAAGAAGGCAAGTGAGCTAAATTTCGGATTGAGGGCAAGTTTCGGATTAGCCTGCTCACAATCCAACTCTAAAATCCGAAACAGCTTGGTTGTTTTGAAAATGGATGATGACGAAATCATTGAACAAGCCTGTTCAGGGTTTCACGATATTGTTATCCAGGATAAAAAGCTGGATTATAAAATCCCAACCGTGAAGCCAATACTGTTTACAGATGTGTTCTCTTATCTTGGGGTTGGCGGGATATATAATCCGTTTACCGGTGAGGCAAATGTGAACATGGATCCACCCGATTTTGTGTTGCCGGCAACCGTATGCCACGAAATGGCCCATCAGGCCGGGATAGCCCCCGAAGATGAAGCGAATTATGTGGCCTATGTTGTTTGTCGGCAACACCCTGACCCTTTCTTTCAGTATTCGGGGTTTGTAATGGCCATGCGTTATGCAATGGGGACTTTAAAACGTGATGACCGAAGTGCATACAATGAATTGCGGAAACAAATCAGTGAAGGGGTACAAAATGACCTGAAGGAAAACCGGAAATACTGGCAAAAATTTAAAAACCCCTTTGAAAAGTATTCAGATAAGGTTTATGACCAGTATTTAAAAGCAAACAACCAGAAGGCCGGAATAAAAAGCTATGGCCGGATGGTGAGGTTATTGCTTTGGGATCATAGACAAGCACAAGTTTCGGATTAGCCTGCACACAGACTTCCCGGAAATCCTAAACAGCTTGACTTTGACAGGCTTTGACAGGCTTCGACAGGCTTCGACAGGCTTCGACAGGCTTCGACAGGCTTCGACAGGCTCAGCCTGACCACTTGCAAATTTCTAAATTGTGTTTCGGATTAGCTTTCGATCTTGCCATTGCAAAAATCCGAAACAGCCTGGGCTTTCGATCTTGCCATTGCAAAAATCCGAAACAGCTTGAAAAGTCCGGGATTATCCAATGCAAAGGCCATTTCCAAAATCCCGGACAGCTTTTGTGAATTAGGTTACCTTGAAGTTGGAAACTTCAAGGGGCAATGTGAAAACCCAAAGTGAAAATTCTAAATATCCTATCTGGAAATGACCAGTTTCTTTTCAAATTTATTTTCACCGTTATCAAAAATGATAAGATAGACACCTGCATCCTGATCAGAGGTGTTGAAGGAAACTTCATATTTCCCTGAGGCCATGTTCCTTTTGACCAGGGTTGCTACTTTTTGTCCATTAAGCGCATAGAGTGAAATATCAATCCGTGCAGCATCCGTTAACGTAAATGATATTTTTACGTTTTCTGAAGCAGGGTTTGGATAGACATTTTCTATTTTGTCCCCATTGTGTGTACCGGCACTTATTTCTTTTATTTCCGTTGCCAGTATTCCGTGAGGGCCTGTTCCCGTTGGTGACACACCATGACAAACCGTGCATTCCTGGAGTGTCCCTTCATATCCCTGTAAAGCGATATTCTGCACATTGTCCCTGTCGTTTGTGGAGGGGAGAATGGCGTGGGGAGAACCATGGCAAGCGCTGCAATACAAACCGCCATGTCCTTTTGACTGCCTGAACAGTTTATTGGGTTCTTCGGCATAATCCGGTCCATGGCAATCCGTTGCACCACATTGCGGTTCTTCGAGCCAGGGTTCACGGCCATTTGCAATTGTTTGGGCCACATTGGCCACGCTCCCATGACAATCCTGGCAAATCATCCCTTCCCCGTGCATCACACCTCGCAGGCATTGGGCTTCGGAACCGGGATGGCATTTGTAACAATCATTTGTTTCGTCGCTATGTTCATCATGGATAACTTCCGAAAACGATTCAAGTCCAGGTGTCCCGGGAGTGCCAAGCGCATTGGAGGAATGGCATTCGGCACAAAGTATGGGTGTGTCGTTTGGGTCGAACCCCCCTTCGTCCTCATGCTCATATAGGATATTTGTTTCGCTGGAATGACAACCCGAACCCACGCAACCAATTTCGTTAGAAACCGGGATAACAGGTTGGGTGGATGCCAACAGGTTATTTTGATCGTCATGGGCTTGCAATAAAGCCAATTGATACGGATCTTCGTTTATCAAGTCATCATCTGTGTATGGCGTAATTGGAATCGCCTCTTTCCAAAAGTGGTTTTCCTGGATTTCCATTTCACCGGATAAGCCTGCACCGGTCAATCCAATATTATCAGGTAAATTCACTCCGAAAAGCTGTTCGGCATAGTCCCAAAAATTCGTCTTTCCCACGGAATAGGTATTCCCGGGAACTTCATAGGAGATGTTAAACCCATTTGTAAGTATTTCCGGATTATTATTTTCATCGCCCACTTTTATGATTTGTGCATACAGGTTATTGTATGGGGGCAATACGGCCATTTTGCTAAAATCTTTGTTGGAACAGTGCATTCCCAGATCGTTCCAGCCGATGACGATATATTGATTTTCGTTTGGGTCGGGGACCGGATTGTAAAAAGATTCAAAAAGGAAAATACCAATTAGGATCAAGCCGAAAAGGGCAATGCGTGTTTTCATAATAAAAGTCTTAGATTAACATATCGAGATGTATAGATATGGCAAACGTAGCATATATTATTGTTAATCCAAAACCAAAGCCGACCTGTCGAATAAGGGATTTAACCTAATTCTCAAATTTCCAGAAGTTTGAAGTTGTCCGGTGAATACCTATTTAGAATATTTCCAAATAGGGGGGTGCAAGGGTTTCAAATTAGCTTGTGTTTCGTTTTAGTCTGCGCACAGGCAATCCTGGAAATCCAAAACAGTCAGGTTTTCAGGGTTGCAAGCCCTGTCGTCTTATTACCTTGAAGTTTCAAACTTCAAGGGGCTTGGGCAGATTGACAAAAGTCCGGGATTATCCAACGCAGAGGCCATTTCTAAAATCCCGGACAGCTTTTGTGAATTCTTCAGGCCAACTGCACGAGGGCAAGTATGCGGGACAGTGGTCAGACGAATAGGAAATTACAATCCCTTCCTTCTCAACATAGGTTCGATGGATGGTGCTTTCCCCCGGAAATTCTTATAAAGGAGCATGGGGTCTTCTGTTCCACCTTTTTCAAGGATATTTGTCCGGAACGAGGTGGCTGTCCCTTTATCAAAAAGGCCATTTTCCTTGAAGGCTTCAAAAGCATCGGCATCCAAAACTTCGGCCCAGAGATAACCATAATAACCCGAAGAATACCCACCGGAGAAAATGTGGGAGAAATAGGGTGTGCGGTACCTGACAACAATTTCGGGGATCAGGCCTATTTTTTTCATAGCAGCATTTTCAAATGCAAGCGCATCTTTCTCTTCAGGTGTTGTAAGTGTGTGCCAGTCCATATCGAGGAAAGCGGCAGAAGAGTATTCAACGGTAACAAACCCCTGGTTGAAATGGGAACTCGCGTTTAGTTTCCGGATCAATTTGTCGGGAATGGGTTCACCTGTTTCATAATGCTTTGCAAACTCCTTTAACACCTCGGGCGCAGAAGCAAAATTCTCCATAAACTGTGAGGGCAATTCAACAAAATCCCTTGCGACACTTGTCCCGGACAGACTGCGGTAGGTACAATTAGAAAGCATCCCATGCAAGGCATGCCCAAATTCATGGTACATGGTCGAAACTTCCTCAAAAGTCAATAATGAAGGTTTTGTTTCTGTCGGTTTCGAGAAATTCATTACCATGGTAACGATCGGGCTGTAATTTTCCCCGTTTATTTTATATTGTTTCCGGTAAGTGTCCATCCAGGCACCGCCGCGTTTACTTGCCCGTGGGAAGAAATCCATTATCAAAATGGATTGATGGGCGCCATCACCATTGAACACTTCAAAAACATGTGCATCGGGGTGTGGCTTTGGAATATCAAAGCGTTCTTCAAATGTCAACCCATAAAGTTTATGGGCAACCTCGAACATCCCTTTCCTCACATTTTCCAGTTCAAAATAGGGCTTGAGCTGTTCATCGTCCAGATCATATTTTTCCTTCCTCATTTTTTCGGTATAATACCACCAGTCCCAAGGCTCCAGCTTAAAATCCTTGCCATCGGCATCTATCCTTGCCTGGAGGGTTTTGGCTTCTGTTTTCGCAACCGGCAAAGCCGCGACCCAAACCTTGTTCAACAATTCGTACACATTCTCTGGTGTTTTGGCCATATTATCGTCCAATACGTAAGCCGCATGGGAATCGAACCCCAAAAGATTGGCTCGTTTTACCCTTAGAGCGGCTATTTTCGCAGCAATCTTTTTATTGTCAAATTTATCGTTGTTGTTCCCTTTGTTGATATAAGCTTTGAAAATTTTCTCCCGCAAATCCCTTTTGTCCGAGTATTGTAAAAATGGGATCATACTTGATTTGTCGATGGTAAAAAGCCATTTCCCCTCAAACCCGTTTGCCTTGGCATCGGATGCGCCCATATCGACCACAAAACCCGGTAAACCAGCGAGGTCATCTTTATTGTCAATGACCAGTTTGAAAGCATTGGTTTCGGCAAGCAGATGCTCCCCGAATTCCAATGTCAACATTGAAAGCTGCTTGTTTATTTCCCTGAATTCTTCTTCCTGTTTACCACTCAGATTGGCCCCTCCACGGACAAAGCCTTTGTAATCTTCTTCAAGCAACTTAAGTTGTTCCGGGTTCAGGCCCAATTGGTCTTTTTGGCCGTAAACAGATTTTACCCTTTCGAATAATTTTTTGTTGAGGTTGATATTGTCCTCATGCTGCGAAATCATGGGACCGACTTCCTTGGCGATTTCCTGGAGTTCTTTGTTGGTGTTTGCTTCGGTCAGGTTGAAAAACACAGTACTTGTTTTCCTTAAAAGTTCCCCGCTCTCTTCTTTTGCAAGGATGGTATTTTTAAAGTTTGGTTTTTCGGGATTGTTGACAATTGCATCAATCTCCCTTTCTTGTTGTTCGATCCCCTTTTTGAAAGCAGGAAGATAATGTCCGGGCTTTATTTTCTCAAAAGGAGGCACATCAAAAGGGGTTCCGTATTCGGTAAAAAATGGATTTGTTTCTGTTTGCATCTTTTTTTGGTTTGAGGAGCAGGAGGCAAAAATACCTGCAATAATTAAAAAGTAAAGTGTTTTCATTTGGATTGTTGATTTGTGAAAAATATTTTAATGCAATTTCCGGATTAACCATTGCGCTTCCCAACCTTAAAATCCGAAACAGCCTATTATTTATGATTTTCCCAATTAGCTTGTTTCTTGTCTGTTTTATTGCAGCTAACCTGCCCGCCGTAAACTTTGGCAGGCGGGTGCGCTAATAACAATTAGCGCAGCGGCATTGTTTTTTATCGGAACAACAAACTGTTTGATTAGAAATAAGGTTCTTCAACAGCAATTTTAAGCACCTGTCCGGATGTCAATTTTGCACCGGGTTCCAGGTTGTTCATAATAACCATTGTTTCGATATCCCAAGTATTATTTGTCCTTTTTGAAAAATCTTCCAGGGATTCACCTTTATTTGCTTTGGCAAAGTGGATCTTTAAACTGCTGATCCCGGCTTTTTCTTCTTTTGTTAGTTTGCGAATGCTTTGAACGGTATTGTTGATGGCTTTACTGTGTTCAGGGTAACCCACGCCCACCATATGAAATACCAAATCGTTCATCTTCAGCCACCATGATTGGACTTCAATGGTTTTTTCGCCCGAATCATCCTGCAAGGAGACAAAATATCCCGGGTTGCCGTTAATTGTCATCGATTTGCTTTCTTTGGGCTTGAGATTGTTTTTCTTTAAATAATCCACAAAAGCGAGCCCCAGGGAATCAGGCCCTTTTCCCGAATTGTCCAACTGGAACACGATTTGCGCTTCCCCATTTCTCTCGGTGGCACCTACCGCAACAGGGATATTTGTCGTTTGCCATTTGGAAGGAAATATGATAGCAAAGTCCATGTCAGGGTGCATGAACAGGCTGTCATCAAAAATACCTTGTTGTGGGTTTTGGCCGAAAACCATCCCTTCCAGTTTTTTATAAACATCTTCTTTTGACTGGGCAATTGCCTTTTTGGGTGTCCAGTCCAGGGTTTCGATTTCATCTTTTAAGTAAGCCTCCCTTTTGGGTGTGTAAGGGTGGCTGGCAAGGTAGCTTTTCTTTTCGGCCTCACCGGTCATCCGTTCGATATCTTCTGAAAGGCTATGGAGGATAACTGCCAGCTTTGAAGGGTCGTAGCCCGCTTTTGAGGCAAGCTTTACCCCAAACCTGTCAGCCTCTTTTTCCTGGCTACGGCTGTAACTCGACAAAAACACCTGACTGCCAAAGTTTATGGGTGTATTAATGACTTTTCCGAGTTCGGGGCTGGCCATGCCAATAATTGCGCCCGGTATTTGGAGGATCGCTGGGAGTATCCCTTTTTGCTGTTGTTTCACCGAATGCCTCTTGGTAACATGGATCATTTCATGGCCCATCACATTGGCAAGTTCCGCCTCGTTGTTTACCAAAACCAAAAGCCCCCGGGTTATGTAAATGTAACCGCCGGGCAAGGCAAATGCATTGGGATCGGGCGAATCGATAAGGTGGAACCGGAAATCGACCGGGGCCTTGCCCAGTACGCTTACCAGGCGGTTCCCCACATCGGCCACGTATTCCTTGAGGGCGGAATCGGGGTAAATGCCCATCATGGCCTCAACCTGCTTGGCGGCTTCGGCGCCCATCTTTTTATCATAGGAGAAATCCTGTGCGGAAACAAACAGGGTTTGAAAAGTAAAAACAAATGCAATAAAAGCTGATTTTCTCATTTTTTGATTTCTTGATTTTTTAATAATTTGCAAAGGTAAAGGATGTTTTTGAACTTGTGCGGGACAATATTTTCATTTAATTATCTTTGCAGAAACAATAATTGATTTGACAAAAAAAGACTATCATAAAGATTCTGCCCTGAAAGTAAACAAGGGGATAAAACAACCTTCCCCGTTTAACCCGGATGCACAGGGGCTTTTTAAAATTTCAAGGCCACAAACCCTGGATGTGGGGGATTATGTGGACGGGATAAAAGAAGGCAATCGGACTATCCTCGGCAAAGCCATTACACTTATCGAAAGTTCCCTTCCCAAACACCAGGAACTGGCCAGGGAAATCGTTGAAAAATGCCTTCCCTTTTCAGGTAATTCGATAAGGGTAGGGATAACCGGTGTGCCGGGAGTGGGCAAAAGTACGTTTATCGAAGCCCTTGGAAAACAACTTACACAGGAGGGCCACAAGCTCGCAGTCCTCGCCATCGACCCCAGCAGCCAACGGACCAAAGGGAGCATCCTTGGCGATAAAACACGGATGGCCGATCTGGCTGTCGATAAAAATGCCTTTATACGCCCTTCCCCTTCTGCCGGGACACTGGGGGGCGTTGCCCGGAAAACCAAAGAAATAATCGTTCTTTGCGAAGCTGCCGGTTTTGATGTTGTATTTATTGAAACGGTGGGCGTTGGACAATCGGAAACCGCCGTTCATTCCATGGTCGATTTTTTCCTTTTGTTGATGTTGGCCGGTGCCGGTGACGAACTCCAGGGGATAAAGCGCGGGATCATGGAAATGGCAGATGCCATCATCATCAATAAAGCCGATGGCGACAATATCAAAAAAGCCGAACTTGCAAAACGTGAATATGAAAACGCATTGCACCTTTTCCCTGCCTCATCTTCGGGCTGGCTTCCAAAAGCAGGAACCTGTTCGGCACTTTCGAATGAAGGGGTAAAAGGAGTGTGGGAAATTATTCGGGAGTATGTGGGTTTCACAAAAGCAAATGGCCATTTCAGCAAAAAAAGACAAGAGCAGGAAATAAAGATAATGTTTGAAACCATCAAAGAAAGCCTCAACGATGGTTTCAATGAAAACCCTGTGGTTACAACCCACCTACCAAAGCTTAAAGAAAAAGTTTTGAACGGGAATATGAGTTCTTACAAAGCTGCAAGGGAATTGCTCGATGTTTATTTTGGCAACATCCAACCGAAGGATAGGCAGGGATAAATCCCGTGCCCCTACAAGTAAATGAAACAACGCCATTACAACATACCCATTTTTATCCCCGAGCTGGCCTGCCCGTTCCAGTGCATTTATTGCAACCAGCAAAAAATTTCTGGAAGGTTAAAAATTCCCACAGAGAAGGAAATCCTGAAATCAATCGAAGACCATCTTGCAACTATCCCAACCGAAAACAGTGAAGTTGAACTTGCGTTTTTTGGGGGGAATTTCACCGGGATCGATAAATCGGAACAAATGCGTTTGCTTAAACTTGTCAAGCCTTATCTGGGAAATGGCCGGATCAGTGGAATAAGGCTCTCCACAAGACCGGATTATATTAATGACGAAATCCTGGAAATGTTAAAGGGTTTTGGGGTCACTACCATTGAGCTCGGGGCACAAAGCCTGGACGATAAAGTATTGCGCCTTTCAAAAAGGGGGCATACGGCCAAAGATACCGAACGTGCAGCAAATATGGTTCTAAAAGCGGGATTTTCCCTCGGCTTGCAAATGATGATCGGCTTACCGGGCGATACGTTGGAGAGTGCAATTTACACGGCCAACCGCATTGTTGGGCTAGGGGCAGATAACACCCGGATTTACCCAACGCTTGTCATCCGTGATACGGTAATGGAAAAATGTACCTGGGGGGCAGGTTCAAACCCTTGACCCTGGAAGAGGCAGTGAGCTGGTCAAAAGAATTGTTGTTGATTTTTGAGAAGGCCAATGTAAATGTGATCAAGCTGGGGCTTCATCCTTCCGAGGGCTTGTTGTCGGGCGAAGAACTTGTTGCCGGCCCTTTTCATCTTTCTTTTCGGGAGTTGGTTTTGACCGAAATCTGGAACGATATTTTGAAACCCCTTTTAATTGTTGAAAAGCCGGGGGAAATTGAAATCCATGTTCCCCCTTCACAGATCAATTATGCCGTGGGTTATGGCGGTAGGAACAAAAAGATGCTGCTGGGGAAATTTGGCAAGGTGAAGTTTGCCACTTCCGCAAATCTAAATAGAAGGGAATTTCGGTTAAAACGACTCGTCCGATGACTTCGGGTCATCGGATGAATACTTGTTCACGCACGAAGCTTTATATCAACATTGTTTTCATCTTCCCCTCATATTCCGGGAAATACCTTCCAATTACCGGAAGGTCGAAACTGCTGAGGATACTGGTATTGGGCTCACGTTCCAAAAGGAATTCAAATGATTTTTCAAGCAGTTTTTCAACAGGGGTTTTCCCATTGGTCAGTTTGTTGTGATAATCCGTGGATACAGTTACGAGATGGCTTGTAGTCCCCCGGTCGTTGACGCTTACCTCAAATTGGGTACCTGAAATTTTTTTGACTTTTATTTTTTCCATGATGTTGAAGGTTAAGGTTTAAAATACAATTCCCTGTCCATTTCAATTATTTCAACCGTGAATTGTATGCTTGTTTTTTCGGGGTTATCCTGAAAATG